>CAIQIC010000026.1 GCA_903871765.1 uncultured Lentisphaerota bacterium | reverse complement strand
CCGCGGTAATGCGTCGGTTGCGGACGCGGGGCTGGAAGCCCCGCCCACAAGAATTTGATGATGAATCTGAACCCCGAACCCTGATCCCTAAACCCCGCCCCTGATGGCCCCATGAGCATGTTGAACCAGTTGACGGTTGCCGAAGCCGCGGGAAAGCTGGCGCGGCGCGCCTGCAGCTCCGAGGAACTGGTGCGCGCCGTGCTGGCGGCCATCGAGCGGACGGACCGTCAGATCGGCGCGTACCTGACCGTGGACGCCGAGTCCGCCCTGGCGCAGGCGCGGGCGGCGGACGCGGCGCGCGCCGCCGGCGATGCGCGGCCGCTGCTGGGCATACCGCTCGGCCGCAAGGACCTGCTCAATGTCGCCGGCCAGCCCTGCACCTGCGGCTCCCGGATTCTCCAGGGTTACGTCGCCCCCTACGATGCCACCGTCATCGCCCGGTTGCGCGCGGCAGGCGTCGTTTTCCTCGGTCGCGTGAACATGGACGAGTTCGCCATGGGCGGTTCCACGGAAAACTCGGCGTACCAGGTCACCCACAACCCCTGGAATTTGGATTGTGTGCCGGGCGGCTCCAGCGGCGGCTCGGCGGCGGCGGTCGCCGCCGACGAAGCCCTCGCCACGCTCGGTTCCGACACCGGCGGCTCGATCCGCCAGCCGGCGGCGTTCTGCGGCTGCGTGGGGCTCAAGCCGACCTACGGGCGCGTCTCGCGGTACGGCCTGACCGCGTTCGCCTCGTCGCTGGACCAGATCGGGCCGCTGACCAAGGACGTGCGCGACACCGCCCTGCTGCTGGGCGCGATCGCCGGGCGCGACGAGATGGATTCGACCTCGCTGGACGCGCCGGTTCCGGATTTTGCCGCGCAGCTTGGCAGCGATCTCAAGGGCTTGCGGCTCGGCTTGCCAAAAGAATATTTTATTGAGGGGCTTGATGCTGAGGTCGAACGGGCGGTGCGCGCGGCCGTGGCCCGGTGCCGCGACCTGGGCGCGGACGTGGTCGAGATCAGCCTGCCGCATTCGCAGTATGCGGTCGCGGTCTATTACATCATCGCCACGGCGGAAGCCTCGGCGAACCTGGCGCGCTTCGACGGCGTGCGCTACGGCCTGCGCGTCGAGGGCGCGGATCCGATTGACCAATACGGCCGGACGCGCGCGGCGGGCTTCGGGCAGGAGGTCAAGCGCCGCATCATCCTCGGGACCTATGTGCTTTCGAGCGGCTACCACGACGCCTATTATCTGCGCGCGCAGAAGGTGCGGACGCTGATCCGGCGCGACTTCGACGCCGCGTTCCGGCAGTGCGACGCGATCCTGACGCCCGTCGCGCCCACCGCCGCCTACCGGTTCGGCGAGAAACTCGCCGATCCGCTGCAGATGTACCTGGGCGACATGTTCACCATCCCGGTGAACCTGGCCGGCATCTGCGCGCTGAGCGTGCCGTGCGGCTTCACGACGGCGCAACTGCCGGTCGGCCTGCACATCGTCGGCCCGGCGCTACGCGAGGACGTGATCCTGAAGGTCGGCCACGCCTATGAACAGGCGACGGACTGGCATCGGCGAAAGCCGGCGTTACGTGGAGATAAAGGAAAGCCATAAGCGGAGGAGGCAGAGTTTCATCCACAGATTGCAATGATTTCACAGATGCAGAGGTAAACGCAAACCGCAAAGGACAGGCGAGAGGCGCAAAGGGGAAGCGAAACGAGGGCAACGAAGTGCGCGCGGATGAAGATGAGTTCACGTGATGGGGAGCGCGGGCTTCCAGCCCGCCCTGTAGTATGCGCTGCGCTTCACTACAGGGCCCGCTGCGTCCGGCATCCTGCCGGACGTGGATGGAGCAGAGCAGAATGAACTACGAAGCGAACATCGGGCTGGAAGTGCACGTCCAGCTCAAGACGAAGTCGAAGATTTTCTGCGGCTGTTCGACGGCCTTTGGCGCGCCGCCGAACACCCACGTCTGCCCGGTCTGTCTCGGCTATCCGGGCGCCATGCCGGCGATGAACGCCGAGGCCGTGCGCCTGACGGTGCTCTCCGGCCTGATGCTCGGCTGCCGGATCAACCCCTACAGCAAGATGGACCGGAAGAACTATTACTATCCGGACATGCCGAAAAATTATCAGATTTCGCAATATGACCAGCCGCTCTGCCTCGGCGGCGGCCTCGAAATCACGCGGTCCGATGGCAGCAAGAAAACGATCCGCCTCACCCGCATCCACATCGAGGAGGACGTGGGCAAGAACATGCACTTCGCCGCGTCGAGCGGCATTGATTTCAACCGCGCCGGCACGCCGCTGATGGAGATCGTCACGGAGCCCGACCTGGCCGGCGCCGACGAAGCCCTGGCGTTTCTTGAGGCCCTCAAGGAAATCCTCCGCTACGGCGGCATCAGCGACTGCAACCTCGAAGAGGGCAACCTGCGGTGCGATGTGAACAGCTCCGTCCGCCCCGCCGGCCAGGCCGAGCTTGGCACGAAGACCGAGCTGAAAAACATGAACACCTTCAAGGGCGTCCATGGCGCGCTGATTTACGAGCTGGCGCGGCAGATCGCCGAAGTACAACAGGGCCACCGCATCCGGCAGGAGACGCGCCGCTGGGACGACGCCGCCGGGGTCACGCTGGCCATGCGCAGCAAGGAGGAGGCGCACGACTACCGCTATTTCCCGGAGCCGGACCTGCTGCCGATCGTGCTGACCCAGGCGCAGATTGACGAGTGGGCCCAAGCGCTGCCGGAGCTGCCGGAGCAGCGGCGCGCCCGCATGATCCACGACTACGGCATCCCCGAATATGATGCCGGCGTCCTCGCCGCCGACCAGGCCGTTGCCAATTATTTTGAAGCCACGGCCAAACTGGCCCGGAGCGCCAAGGCCGCCTCCAACTGGGTCATGACCACCGTGCTGGCGAAACTGGCCGGGCAGCACCTGACCATCGGCGAGGTGCCGATCACGCCCGCGCAGCTCGCCGGTCTCATCAACCTCGTCGAGGCCAAGACCATCAACATGCCGACGGCGAAGGAAGTGTTCGAGCTGATGTTCACGCAGGGCGGCGACGCGGCGGAGATCGTCAAGACCCGCGGCCTGGCGCAGGTCAGCGATGCCGGCGCCATCGAGAAATTGGTGGACGAAGCCATCGCCGCCAACCCCAAAGTCGTCGCCGATTTCAAGGGCGGCAAGGAAGCCTCGCTCAAGTTCCTTGTCGGCCAGGTGATGAAGCTCAGCAAGGGCAAGGCCAACCCCGGGTTGGTTAGTGAGCTACTAACATGCAAGTTACAATGGGAACAAAGCCCAAATTGGATGAACATCCTTACGCCGAAGACGGGCGATTATGTTGATTTGAAACGCATCATTTCTTTCCATTACCTTGTGCGGGTAATGGTCAAATCAATCAATGGTGATAAATTTACTGGGATTGTGAAAGAGATTTTTGATTGGAATAGTGGTGGCCAAGTTATAACCACTAACATCATTAATATTGTTGATAAGGAAGTGATCTTCTTAAGAGAATCTATTCAAAAAGTTCACCAATGTACTTAATCAATTGATGTTTGCTTTATCAAGTAATATCGATCTGAAAAATTTAGGCGATAACAAACGGACCACGCATGTGTGGCGTTTTTCTGTTCGGCGGCTTCGAACAGGTGCGGCTGGATAGTGTGCCGATATCGCCGGCCTCGACCAGTTCAACCAGAAACTCTGAGTCGCCTTGGTTTGCCCGACCCATGGGCTGGAATTTGAAGCCCGAAGCTGGAACTACTGGATTCCGCCGGTGCTGGCCGGACCCGCCCACCGGAAATCACCACCGCCTCTTCACGCGCCGAAAGCCCGACAGCCACTTCGCCCGCGAACGCACCATCACCCGCGCCCGTCCCCCGCACACATGGATAACGTACGATTATTTTCGCACTTT
>CAIQIC010000025.1 GCA_903871765.1 uncultured Lentisphaerota bacterium | reverse complement strand
CGTGACGCTGACCAAGCGCCAGCAGGTACCGATGTGCGGCGTGCCCTATCATGCCGCCGAACTGTACCTTGCCAAGCTGATCAAGGCCGGCAAGAAGGTCGCCATCAGCGAGCAGATGGAGGATCCGGCCACGGCCATGGGCCTCGTACGGCGCGACGTCGTCCGCATCGTCACGCCGGGCACGGTGCTGGAGGAGCAGGTGCTCGACGCGCGCCGGCACAACTACCTCGCCGGCCTCTGCCACGCCGCGGGCGTCTTCGGCCTCGCCATGCTCGACCTCTCGACCGGCGAGTTCTGGATCGAGCAGTTCACGTCCCCGGCCGCGCTGGGCGACGCCCTCGCGCGCGGCGCGCCGAGCGAGTGCGTCGTGCCGGAGAGCCTGCGCGCGAGCGCGGAACTGGCCGCGCTGTTCCCGGACGGCGGGCCTCTCCGCAGCGGAGAGCTGACCGTGCGCGAGGATTGGACGTTTGAGCTGGACTTTGGCCGCGACCTGCTGCAGCGGCACTTCAGGGTGCTGTCGCTCGACGGCTTCGGCTGTGCCGGCCAGCCGGTCGCGCTCCGGGCCGCGGGCGCGGTGCTGCACTACGTGACCGACGAGCTGCGCCGCAACGCGAGCCACGTGCGCGCGCTGCACGTGAAGATGTCCGCCGATTTCCTCGTGCTGGACGAGGGCACGCTGGCGCACCTCGATCTCGTGCCGACACGCTCCGCGGCCGCCGGCGCGCCGACGCTGCTGGGCGTGCTCGACCAGACCGCGACGCCGATGGGCGGCCGACTGCTGCGCGACTGGCTGACGCGCCCGCTCGCGCGCCGCGCCGCCATCGTGGCGCGGCAGGATGCGCTTGAGGTGCTGACGCGAGACCGCGGGCTGCTCTACGACGTGCGGACGCAGCTCGCGGACATCCGCGATTTGGAACGGCTGATCGCGCGACTCGGCGCGGGCGGCGGCAATGCGCGCGAATTGCAGGCGCTGGCGCGTTCGCTCGCCGCGCTACCGGCGCTGCGCGCTCGCCTCACGGACCAGCCCGCGGGCGGGCTGCTGGCCGACAGTGCCGCCGCGCTCACGCTGCTGCCGGAATTGGTGGACCTGATCGGCCGCGCGCTCGCGGATGAGCCGCCGCTGGCCATCAAGGAAGGCGGCATGATCCGCCGCGGTTACCACGCCGAGCTGGACGAGCTGCTCCAGCTCGCCACCGCGGGCCGCCAGTGGCTCGCCGATTTCCAGGCGCGCGAGCAGGCGCGCACTGGCATCAAGAGCCTGAAGGTCCGGCACAATAACATCTTCGGCTACTACATCGAGATCACCAAGTCCAACCTGGCCGCCGCGCCCGCCGACTACATCCGCAAGCAGACGATGGTCAACGCCGAGCGCTTCATCACGCCGGAGCTGAAGGAATACGAGAACAAGATCGTCGGCGCGCAGGACCGCGCCACGGCTTTGGAATACGAGCTGTTTCAGCAAATCCGCGAGGCCGCCGTCCAGCAGACCGCCGCGATCCAGCGCAGCGCCGCCGCCCTCGCGCAGCTCGACGTGCTCACCGCGCTGGCCGACCGCGCGCTCGTGCTCGGTTACATCCGGCCGCGCATCACCGACGGCGACGCGATCCGCATCCGCGACGGCCGCCACCCGGTGATCGAGCAGCTTGCCGAGGCCGAGCGCTTTGTGCCGAACGACGTGCTGCTCGATGGCGCCGCCAACCGGCTCATCATCATCACCGGCCCGAACATGGCCGGCAAATCCACCTATATCCGGCAGGTGGCGCTGCTCGTGGTCATGGCGCAGATGGGCGCGTTCATCCCGGCGGCGGAGGCGGAGATCGGCGTCGTGGACCGCATCTTCACGCGGGTCGGCGCGAGCGACGATCTCGCGCGCGGCCGCAGCACTTTCATGGTCGAGATGCAGGAGACCGCGAACATCCTGCACAACGCCACCGCGCGCAGCCTGATCGTGCTCGACGAGATCGGCCGCGGCACGAGCACCTTCGACGGCATCTCCATCGCCTGGGCCGTGGCCGAGCACCTGCACAACCACGTCCAGGCCAAGACCCTGTTCGCCACCCACTACCATGAGTTGACCGACCTTGCGCTGACGCTGGCCGGGGTGAAGAACTACAACGTGCTGGTTCGCGAGACCGGCGACCGCATCGCCTTCCTGCGCCGCATCGTCCCCGGCGCGGCCGACAAGAGCTACGGTATCCACGTCGCGCGGCTCGCCGGCCTGCCCGACGGCGTCATCGGCCGCGCGCGGGAGATCCTGGCCAACCTCGAGGAAGGCGAATTCGGCGACCAGGGCCAGCCCAAGCTTGCCCGCCCCCGCAAAGGCAAAGCCGGCGCCAGCCCGAACCAGTTGGCGTTGTTTTAAGCACCGCTGATCAATTAATCGCTCCTGTCCTGGGTGCGGCTAATAGCGTGTCTTCCAAGGTTTGAAAAGAGCGATCGGCGGTTTTCAAGGGTCTGGAAAATGTTTTACCAAGCGAATGTCGGAAGTTAGGTGTCGACGGGCCTTCAGGTCTTCCCGCTGGGGACGAAGAAAACGCACGGTCAGCGCTTGTCGGCGGCCAGGAGCCGCTTGAGCGCGGCCACGTCGAGGAGGTCTTTCTCGCGCCAGCTCTTTTGTTTGAGCAAAATCAGGCCGTCCGGGCCGAGGTAGGGGATGCGGACACCGGCCACGTCGTGCCAGCGGCGGTACGTCAACAGGTCTTCAAAGGCATGGCCCTGCAGCCTGACGAAAATATCCACCG
>CAIQIC010000024.1 GCA_903871765.1 uncultured Lentisphaerota bacterium | reverse complement strand
CGCGTGAATGCCGGCGCGTGGGAACGGCTGGACGCGGAAGAGGCGTTCCTGCCCGGCGTCCCCCGCCAGAAGCCGCCCAGGGCCAACTTCTATCCGGAGGATATGACCAAGGCGGAATTCGAGCGCTGGGTCAAGGGTTTGGCGCCGGCCGCCCGCGACCAGGCCCAGGGCTTTTTCCACCTCGTGCGCCGGCAGCCGGCGGGCGCGCCCGGCGCCGGACAACTGATCTTCGTGCCGTACAGCGAGGCGTATCGCGAGTTCCTTGAGCCGGCCGCCCGGTTGCTGCGCGAGGCGGCCGAACTCACCACGAACGCGAGCCTCAAGCGCTTCCTGGTCAGCCGCGCCACGGCCTTCGTCTCCAACGATTACTACGCCAGCGACGCCGCCTGGATGGACGTGGACGCGCCCATCGAGGTGACCATCGGGCCCTACGAGACCTACGAGGACGGGCTGTTCAACTACAAGGCCGCCTTCGAGGCGTTCGTCACCATCCGCGATGACGCTGAGACGGCCCGCTGCGCCAAATTCAGCGGCTACCTGCAGGAACTGGAGGATCACCTCCCCATCGCACCCAAATACCGCAACCCCAAGCTGGGCAGCCTGGCGCCCATCCGGGTGGTGGATGAGGTGTTCTGCAGCGGCGACGCCAACCATGGCGTGCAGACCGCGGCCTTCAACCTGCCCAACGACGAGCGGGTGGTGCGCGAGAAGGGCTGCAAGCGCGTGCTGCTGCGCAACATGCAGGCGGCCAAGTTCCAGATCGTCCTGCGGCCCATCGCGGCGCAGGTGCTGGTGCCGGAGAGCCGCGCCAACGTGGACTTCGAGCCGTTCTTCACCCACATCCTGATGCACGAACTGTCGCACGGGCTCGGCCCCAACGAGGTCCGCCGGGGCGGGCGCATGTCCACGCCGCGACAGGAACTGAAGGACCTCTATCCAGCCATCGAGGAATCCAAGGCCGACATCACCGGTCTGTTCACCCTCCAATACCTGATTGATCAAGGCAAACTCCCGCGTGACCTGGAGCGCACGCTCTACCCCACCTTCACGGCCTCGATTTTCCGCTCGGTCCGCTTCGGCCTCACGGAGGCCCACAGCAAGGGGTTTGCCATGATCTTCAACCAACTGATGGACCAGGGCGGCATCGTGCTGGACCCGGCGACCGGTCTGTTCCGCGTGGATATTGAAAAAATGAAAGCCGCAACGCGGCAGATCTGCGGCGAACTGCTCACCATCGAAGCCGAGGGGGATTACGCCCGCGCCAAGGCCCTGCTCAAGCAGTATGCCGTGATCCGCCCGGCGATGCGCCAGGGCCTGGACCGGCTGACGACCATCCCGGTGGACATCGCTCCGAACTTCCTGCTCGCAAAGTGAGCGGAAGGGCGGATGAAGAGATCAACGCAAAGCTGGAAGTCCTGTTTCTGGCAGGAACGCAAAATTAAGCAGAAGACTTCGCGCGACATAGCCGCAAACAAAGCAGATTGAAATTCTTCGCCGAAATGCAAGATTTTGACGAATAGCAGTGCAGCGGGCGACAGAGGGAAGTCATATGACAGAATCATTGGATCTGCTTCCCTTTCCCACCATGCTCCAGACCTCTTCTTCCGTGTAAATCCGTTACTCCTACCGATGAGCCAGCTTCAGCATGTCCATGAAAATCCGTTTCCCCTGCTGTTTGAGCCCGCTTCTCCATTGTCCGTGTCCCATCCGTGTTCATCCGTGGCTCTCTTCGTCTTTGCTGTCTGGAGAACTTTCAGGTTGATCAGTGGCTGCTTTTCTTTTTCTTCATCCGGAGGGCTTTCAGCTTCCGTCTTAACTTCGCGACTTTGCGTTTACTTCTTTGTCGTAAACGCCCAGTGTTAGAAGAAGCATTGGCCGCAGAATCATGGGAAATGGTTTTGTCGTATCGGCGCCGATGCGCTAAGCTGGCGGCACGCCACCATGAAAGGGACTCGCATGAAAACCAGAACGCCTCGTTGGATTTTGAGCGCCGTGCTGCTGGGCCTGGCGCTGGCGTGCGGCCCGGCGCCGGCGGAGACGCCGCCGTCCGGCGCGAGCTGCGCCTGGTACCAGGACACCGCCGCCCAAGTCGCGCGCGAGCTGCTGGCCCGCCACGGCGACGGCCAGCGCGCCCGGCTGGAGCGCGGCTTGGCGCAGGTCGGCCTGTTCTGGCGCGCGGAGGATGGCGACGCGACGCAGTTCGCCGCCTTCGCACGCGCAAACTTCGCCGGCGATCAGCCGATGCTGGACGCGCTGTTCACCCGCTTCGAACATCAGTTCGAAATGATCGACGGCCACCTGAACGAACTGGCCTACGAATTCCGCCTCCAGACTGACTTGGAACGCGGACCGATCCTGCCGATCGATGAGATCCTGGCCGGCTACGCTTTAGGCGCGCACCTCAATGACGACTTCTTCGGCAACAAGCTCGCTTTCATCGTGCTGCTTAACTTCCCCCTGTACACGTTGGACCAGATCCTGGCGGAGAGCGCCACCTGGTCGCGTCGGCAATGGGCTGAAGTGCGGTTGGCGCAACGCTTCGCCAAGCGCATCCCCGCCGCGGTGCAGCAGAGCCTGTCCGCGGCCGTCTCCGACGCCGAAATCTACATCAGCGAATACAAGGTCTGCATGCATCACGTGCTCGACGCCCAGGGGGCGCGGCCCTTCCCGGCCCGGCTGCGCCTGACCTCGCACTGGGGCCTGCGCGACGATCTCAAAGCCCAGTACAGCAACCCCGCCGGCGGGCTCGCCCGCCAGCGCCTGATCCAGCGGATCCTCGAGCGCGTGATTGACCAGTCCATCCCGCAGGCGGTGATCAACAACCCGCGCGTGGACTGGGAGCCCATCGGCAACACGGTGCAGGCGTCGCCGGTCCGGGATCTTGACCCCGCCGCCCCGGCCGGGAAGGAGCCGCCGGTCAGCAACGCCGCCGAGCCGGACGTGCGCTATGCCAAATGGCTCGCCGTCTTCCAGGCCTGCCGGAAGATGGACCCCTATTCGCCCACGGCGCCGACGCTCATCGCGCGCCGGTTCGACGAGGACCGCCAGATGAGCGAGGAGCGCGTCCGGGGCATGCTGGTGCAATTGCTGACCGCGCCCGAGTTCGCCGCCACGGCGCGCCTCATCGAAAAGCGCCTGGGCCGGCCGCTCGAGCCCTTCGACATCTGGTACAACGGCTTCCGGCCGCGCGCCACCCACACCGAGGCGCAGCTCGACGCGCTGGTGCGCCAGCGCTATCCCACCGCCGCCGCTTTTCACGACGGCCTGCCGCGGATCCTGACCCGGCTCGGCTTCAGCCGGTCGCGCGCGGAGTTCCTGCAGGCGCACATTGACGTCGAACCGGCGCGGGGCAACGGCCACGCGATCGGCGGCCAGATGCGCGGGCAGAAGGCCCGGCTCCGCACGCGCGTCGAAACCGACGGCATGACCTACCAGGGCTTCAACGTGGCCATGCACGAGCTCGGCCACAACATCGAGCAGACGTTCTCGCTCAACCTGGTGGACCACACCCTGCTGCAAGGCGTGCCCAACACGGCCTTCACCGAGGGCCTGGCGATGCTGCTGCAGGGGCACGACCTGGAGCTGCTGGGCCTCGCCCGGCCCGACGCCCAGTCCGCAGCCTGCCAGACGTTGAGCGACTTCTGGGCCACCTGCGAAATCGCCGCGATGGCCCTCACGGACATGGCGGCGTGGCACTGGCTGTACGAGCATCCGGACGCCACGCCCGCGGAGTTCAAGGCCGCGGTGATCGGCAGCGCGCGCGCGCTGTGGAACACGTACTACGCGCCGATCTTCCCGCAGCGCGACATGACCCTGCTCGCCGTCTACTCGCACATGGTGCAGAACGTGCTCTACCTGCCGGACTACCCGATCGGCCATCTGATCGCCTTTCAAGTCGAGGAGCAGATGAAGAAGGCCGGCCGGATCGGCCCCGAGTTCGAGCGCATCACCAAGCTCGGCAACGTGGCGCCGGACCTCTGGATGCAGCATGCGACCGGCGCGCCGGTCGGCGCGGACGCCATGCTGCACGCCGCCCGGCGGGCCTTGACCGAGCTCCAAGCCGGCGATAAATAAAATCCGCAATTCGTAACTGCGCAAAACGAAAACCACTCGCAAGGGGAGAAGAAGAACAGAAGTTAAACTACGAAAGACGCGAAAAGGAGGAACCGGAGTTTACTTCCGCGCCTGCATGACAGGCTTTCCGCCGCGAGTTCTTCTCCGCTCTGTTTTTCGCGTCCTTTCGCGCTTTTCGTAGTTGATCATTCTTCCCGCTCTGTGCCATTGCGGCGAGGCTTGTCGCGCGCGGGCAAAACTGGCAGGATGCGGCCGTCCGAGGGCGGCATGCTGACGACGTTGCGCGTAAAAAATCTGGCGCTGGTGGAGCGGGTGTCGGTCGAGTTCCGGCCGGGGCTCAACGTCATCACCGGCGAAACCGGCACGGGCAAATCCATCCTGATCGGCGCACTGAGCTTGCTGCTGGGCGACCGCGCCGAGAAGCGGTTGATCCGCAGCGGCGCCGACGCCTGCGGCGCGGAGGCTGTCTTCCAGCTCGCCGACGCCGCCGGCGTGGACGCGTTGCTGGAGGCCGCGGGTCTCGAACCGTGCGACCAGGGCCAGCTCATCCTCCGCCGCGTCGTCAAGGCCGAGGGCGCCAGCCAGGTGCTGATCAACGATCAGCCCGCCACCCTGCAGCTGCTCAAGCAACTGGGCGAACGGCTGCTGGACATGCACGGACCGCACGATCACCAGTCGCTGCTCAACCCCGCCTTCCAGCTCGACCTGCTCGACGCCTACGGCCAGCTCCGGGAGACGCGGGCGGCGTACGAGGCGGCGTTCGCCGACTGGCGCGGCCTGGTGAACCGGCTCGATGCGCTGGCGTCCGAGGTGGGCGATCTCGACGCGGAAAAGGACCGCCTCGCCTACCGCGTCCAGGAACTCGCAGCAGCCGCCCCGGTGGAGGGCGAAGACGAGCAGGTGGCGCAGGAGCAGCGGCTGCTGGGCCAGACGCAGCGCGTCCAGGAGCTCTGCAGCGGCGCGGTCGAGGCGCTGGTGGACGGCGAAGCATCGGCCTTCAATGCCCTGGTCGGCGTGCAGAAGAACTTCGAGGAGCTGTCCCGGCTGGATCCTGCAGCGCAGGACTGGCTGGCGCAGGTCCGCGGCATGGCCGCGCAATTGCAGGAACTCCAGGGGGGGCTGCACGGGCTCGCCGAGCGCCTCGAACACGATCCCCAGCGGCTGGCCTGGCTGGACGAGCGGCTGGCGGTGTATCAGCGCCTGCGCCGGAAATATGCGCCCACGGTGCCGGAGATGCTGAAAATCCTCGAACAGTCCCGCGCGCGGCTGCACGACCTGCAAACGCGCGACGCGCAGATCGCGCAACTGAAGCAGGAAAGCGACCAGGCGCTGGACACCGTCCGCGCCCGCGGCGCCGTGCTCCGCCAGCAGCGCCAGGCGGTGTGCCAGAAGCTGGCCGCCGACGTGACCGGCGAGTTACGCGCGCTGGGGTTCCCCGGCGGCAGCTTTGCCGTCAGGCTGCAGCCGGTCGCGCCCGCGCCGACCGGACTGGACGCCGTGGAATTCGGCTTCGCGCCGAACGTGGGCGAGCCGATGATGCCGCTGCGCGACATCGCCTCCAGCGGCGAGATTTCCCGCGTCATGCTGGCCACCAAGGTCGTGCTCGCCCAGCATGACCGCATCCCGGTGCTGGTGTTTGACGAGATTGACGCCAACATCGGCGGCGCCACCGGCAGCGCTGTCGGCCGCAAGCTGGCGGAGGTGGCGCGCCGCCACCAGGTGCTGTGCATCACGCACCTGCCGCAGGTGGCGGTGTTCGGCCAGACGCACCTGGCCGTGAGCAAGGCCGTGCGCGACGGCCGCACCAGCACGCAGGTCCAGGTGCTGGAGGACAAGGAGCGCGTGGAGGAAATCGCGCGCATGCTCGGCAGCCGCGAACTCACGCGCACCGCCCTGACCCATGCCCGCGAGCTGCTGGCCGGCGCGGGATAACAAAAATCTATCCGGCCGGATAGATTTTTGTTATAGGCGCCGGAATGGTGCCAGAGGCGTGGACGCGATTCCCTGAGGCCTGAGGCGGCGTTGGCAGGACGCTGACTGGAGGCCGCAAAGTTCAAACAAACCGTATCGCGAGCAGATGCGTGGGCCTCCCCGGCTGTCCCGGCCCTGAGCCCGGCGGTGAGAAATCCGACGCAGCACCGCCGCCGACAGAAGTTCATTGAGCACAGGCCAACGACTCGCTACAGTGCCCGTCCAAGACGACAACGGACATCCTCTCGACAGCCATGCTGACGTAATCCGGGTTCAGTTCGATACCGACGCAATGGCGTTGATATTCGCGGCAGACCAAGCCGACGGTCCCCGAACCAAAGAATGGGTCAAGTATCACGGAGCCGGGCTTTGAGCCGGCCAACACGCACAAGCGCACCAGTTCCGGCGGGAAGACGGCGAAATGCGCGCCATGAAAGCCGTTGGTGTTGATATTCCACACCGTGCGCCGGTTCTTCGGCTCCTGACCGTTCATCGAGGGCTCCCGAATTGCCTCGAAATCGTAAAAATAGGATTCTGCCTTGCTCATCAGAAAGACATATTCATGCGCGCGGGTCGGGCGATCCTTTACCGACTCCGGCTGACAATTCGGCTTGTTCCACACGATGTCGGACCGCAGAAACCATCCATCGGCCTGCAGGGCCAAGGCCAGCCGCCAGGGCACGCCGATGAGGTCCTTCGGCTTGAGCCCCGCCGGAGTCGGCGGACGGTAACTCATCGCCCGGCCCGCATTCTTCTTGTCCGGCGCGCGCCAGCGCCGGTCCCCTCTGGTATAGGAATCCCCGATATTGAGCCACAGCGTGCCATCCGGACGCAGCGTGCGGCGGACTTCCCGGAAAATGGCCACCAGATCCTGGATATAGACGTCCGGATCGTTCTCCGCCCCAATCTGGCCGGCAATGCCGTAGTCCCGCAGACCCCAATAGGGCGGGCTCGTGATGCAGCATTGAAAGGTATTGTCCGGGATCGCCGACAAAGCCCGGCGCGAATCGCCTTGAACAATGCGGATGTCCTCCGCGCTATAGACCTCCCGAACACAGGCGACACGAACGGCATGCGACCCTGTCGGATACACTGTGGGTTTGCGCGGGACAGCCTTTCCCTCGATAACCGTTGGCGACGTGTACTTCCCGACGAGGAGATCGTCTGCCGAAACTCCGAGCGTTTGGGCAAGGCGCGGCAGGATCGTGGTGGGCGGATGCACCGTTTCGCCCTCGTAATAGGCGATCATCCGTCGGGATACCCCGAGTTTCCCGGCCAGTTGCTGCTGCGTGTAACCCGCCTTTTTGCGTAGCGCTATGAGCCGTAGCCCAAATCCAGCAACGTCTGTTATCTTTTTCTTCGTCATCGCCCGCATCTCCGCCTGTAGCAAACGCCCAGCCGCTTGCGTAATGTACGATATTCGTACATCCACACCCTCGAAAAAGCAAGAGGGATATCTTCCGCATCTTCTTTTTCCAAACCCCGAAGATTGTGGTAACTTCTCCCGCAGACGCACACGGAGACCGACATGCAGATCGCGTTTTGGAAGATGCACGGAGCGGCGAATGACTTCATCCTGGTGGACGACCGCGCGCTGACTTTCCCCGCCGGCGACCGCGCCTGGCTGGCGCGAATCATGGCGCGGCGCACGGGGGTCGGCGCGGAAGGTCTGCTGCTGGTGCAGCCGTCCGCGCAGGCGGACTATCGCATGCGCTTCTTCAATCCCGACGG
>CAIQIC010000023.1 GCA_903871765.1 uncultured Lentisphaerota bacterium | reverse complement strand
TCTTCGCCATGGCCGTCTCTCCTGTGGTTTGGTTGTTTGCCTAACCACCAACTATCGGGGGAGAACGGCCTTTTGCAAAGTGCGAAAATAATCGTACGTTATCTTTTCCTCCGCGCCGGCCGGGGCCGGCGGGGCGTTGCGGCGGAAACGCGATCACCGGCTACCACGTTTTTGTCTTATGGGATGGAACGGGAACCCCTGGACACAGGAGCAGATGCGCGGCGGAGCCATCTCCGCCGGGTCCGGGTCAGGGGGTGGACAACGCTTCGTGGAGCAGCCGCAGCAACTCGCCCACCGGATAGGGTTTTTGGAGGAAGCGGTACCCGCGTTCGCGGATGACATTCCAGCGCGAGCGTTCGTCGGCGTAGCCGCTGGTCATGATGACGCGGAGCCCGGGCTGCCGGGCCAGAATTTCCTGGACCAGATCCACACCGTTGCCGTCGGGCAGCACCATGTCGCTGAGGATGAGGTCCAAGCCGCCCTGCTGCCGCTCGAACAGCCGCCGGGCCTCGGCCCCATTAGCGGCCGCGAAAACTTGATAGCCGTGCTTCCGCAGCACACGGACGACCAGCTCGCGCACGCCGGCTTCGTCCTCGACCAGCAGCAGGCGTTCGCCGTGCCCCCGCACGTCCTGCGGCTTGACGACCTGCGGACGGGGCTCGGCGGAGTCCGCGCCGGACACCAGGGCGGGCAGATACACTTTGAAGGTGCTCCCCAGCCCGGGCTGGCTGTAAGCATGCACCCAACCCTCCATCTGACGGGCAATGCCATACACCGTGGCCAGGCCGAGCCCCGTACTTTTCCCCCGCTCCTTGGTGTTGAAAAACGGCTCGAAGATTTGCGGCAACAGTTCGCGGGCGATGCCCGTGCCGGTATCGGACACGGCCAGGCAGACATAGCGGCCGGGGCGGATATCCGTCCAGCGCGCGGCATCCCGGTCGTCCAGCGTCACGTTGAAAGTCGTGATGGTCAGGCGGCCGCCCCGCTCCATGGCATCCCGGCCGTTGATCGTTAGATTCAGCAGCAACTGCTCGATCTGCTGGGGATCGGCCCTGCTCCGGGCCAAATCAGGCGCCAACTGGTAGTCGAGCGCGATGTTCTCCCTTAGCAACTGCTGCAGCATCTTGCCCGCACCGTTCACCACCGCGTTGATGTCCAGCACTTGCAGTTCCATCCGCTGTTTACGGCTGAACGCCAGCAGTTGCCGGGTCAATTGCGCGCCCTGCTGCGCCGCCTGGTGAATCTCCTCGACGTCCTGGCGGCGGCTATCCTGCTCATCGAGTTGTTTGAGGAGCAGATCGCTGAAGCCGAGGATACCCTGCAGCAGGTTGTTGAAATCGTGCGCCACGCCCGCGGCCAGCCGGCCGATGCTCTCCATCTTCTGCGCCTGCAGCAGTTGCTGCTGCAGGTTGCGCCGTTCGGTGATGTCCTCCTGAATGGCCACGAAGTGGGTAATCTCGCCCGCGGCGTTGAGCACCGGCGTGATGGTCATCTCCCCGGTGTACAGCGACTGGTTCTTGCGCTGGTTGATCAATTCGCCATGCCAGACGTCGCCGGCCAGGATGGTTTGCCACATGCGCTGGTAGAAGGCGATATCCTGACGGCCGGACTTCAGGAACCGGGGATTCTGTCCGAGGACCTCTTCCGGCGGATATCCGGTGAGCCGGGAGAACGCCGGATTGGCCCAGATGATCCGTCCGGCGCAGTCCGTGATGACAATGCTGTTGGCCGCCGCCTGCAGGGCGGCGCTTTGCAACTGCAGCCGCTTGTCTGCATCGTCGCCGGTCATGATGCTTCGCCACCCGCGGCGCTGCCGCCGCCGTTCCGCAACCCCGCGCACGCTTCGATTTCCGCCAGTACGCGTTCGAGATCACCCGCGCCAACGCCGCAGCACCATCGGCCCGGGGGATGCAGCAGCACGTTAGGCCCATCCGCGCACAAGCCCAGGCAACCGCAGGTGGAAACGCGCACACAACCCTGGAGCCCAGGATGCTGACGCACCCGCTCCTTGAGCCGTGCGCCCAGTTCGACCGCACCACCGTCCGCGCAGGACTTGCGGGCGCCCTGCCGGTCGTTGACGCAGACAAATACGTGGCACCGATAAGGACTGGACTGCCATTGCATGGCCGGTTCCGGCCGCCAACTAGAAGCTGTAGCTGACCTTGATGGTGCCATTCCAGTCTTCGCTGCTGTGAATGGTCTTGCCACCATACAGGCCGAGGAGCCAGGCCGTATCCGCCGGCTTATACACCATACCGCCTTCAAACG
>CAIQIC010000022.1 GCA_903871765.1 uncultured Lentisphaerota bacterium | reverse complement strand
GTCCGGCGCTGCCGGCAGTCAAGCCCAATCAGCCGCTGCCCGCGCCGCAAGAGGCCGCCTGGCCGGCAGACAAAAAGCCGCAGGCGGACACGAAGCCGCAATGTGGACTTTGACAGACTCATCTGGTGGGGAGGAGAGGGGCATCCCATGCTAGACATCGAGATATCGATGGACTGTCGGAATTGCGCGAACCACTGTTGCGGCTTCATGCCGCACTGCCGGCCCGTGCTGATGCCCTGGGAGCCGCCAAGCCAGTTCTTCGGCTTGGCGGACAAGAAGGGGAAGATCAATGTCATTCGCAAACGCCGCGGCGGCTATTGCATCTTCCTGAATGAGCAGTGTCAGTGCGCCATCTATCCCCATCGGCCGCTGGAATGCCGGCTGTTCCCGTTCAAGCTGAAGTTCACCGACTACAACGTGAAGCTTGAAGTGGACCAGCGTTGCGCGCAGCACCATCTGTTCGGCCAAGAGAGTGCCAACCGGTTGCTTACTGCCCTGGCCGGTTACAAGTTTCCGATGTCGTGGATCTGGAGCTACGTTTCATACCGTAAGTGAGATAATTATATAAGGAGGTGTCGGGTGAGCGTGGCAGGGAAGTTGGCGTTGTTGAAGCGCACGAAATGCTGCGCTGGCAAGTTGCGGCATCCTTCCGAGGGCAAGGCTCAGGCGCACCTTCGCGCTTTGGCCCGGATTGACGACAGGCCCATGGACGTCTACCGTTGCAGGTTTTGCGGTCACTGGCACGTAGGTCATGCCAAGTACCTGAAAGTTGATTAGCAGTTGCTGTAACTAGGTTACACCCGTACCTGATGCCCCTTCATATGTTCGAAGAGAGTAAACGTGTCCTCGGACTGAGGACAACCCCATGTTTACCTGGACCCTTGTTTTGACCAAACCACTACCTGTAGTACTGTTGAGAGTTGATACCTACTACAGGTTGGAGTTGGGCCCAGGCGTGTGCGGGGTGGTGGTGGGGACGGAGAATGTCCTCCGGGTTGGGCCCAGGCGCGTGTGGGGTGGTGGTGGTGGTGGGAGATGATGGTCATGAAGCTCACTTTGGCCAAACGCAAACTGCACTTGAACTGGACACCCGGCCGGCCGGATCATCGCCGCGCCGCGCTCAAGCTGTCTCCCGCCCCGTCGATGATCTCCGCCGTGAAACCGCTCTGCGGCTTCTTCCCGGCGTGGGACCAGGGCGAGGAGGGCAGCTGCACGGCGCACGGCAACGGGGCGCTGATCACGCATCGGCTGCACATCGAATATCCGAACCGGTTGGCCTTCATGCCATCCAGGCAGTTCCTCTACTACAACGAGCGCAAGCTGGAAGGCGACGTGAAGCAGGACGGCGGCGCCATTGTTGGCGATGGGATGAAGGCTCTGGAAAAGTGGGGGATCTGCCCCGAATCCGTTTGGCCTTACAGCAAGAGGTTCAGCCTGAAACCTTCGGCCGCGGCTTACAAGCTGGCGCTGCAACATCTGGGCCTAACGGCCGTGACGGTGGCCGCGGATGTGAATTCAATGAAGGCCGCCATTGCTGCCGGCAATCCGCTTAGCGGCGGCTTCACGGTCTTCGATTCATTCATGTCCAATGCAGTGGCTAACACCGGAGTCATGCCGGTGCCCAAACAATCGGAGAAGCAGGAAGGCGGACACTGCGTCGCATTTGACGGATTTAACGACAATCTCGTCGAGAATGGCTGTACCGGCTACTTCTTCTGCCGCAACTCGTGGGGCC
>CAIQIC010000021.1 GCA_903871765.1 uncultured Lentisphaerota bacterium | reverse complement strand
TGCAGGTAGGCCACGATGTTTCGCAGCCGCTCGGATTGCAGCCGCCGCATGGCCTCCGGTTCCATGCATTCCATCGCTTCATTCCAGATCATATCGCATCTCCTGTGGCATGCTATCGCACGGCAACGGATGACAGGGTAAATATCAGATTATTAACTACAAAACACGCGAAAAGCGCGTAAGATCCTCCCGCAAAGCTCTGAAGGATTCGGTCTTCAGCCTTCAGCCTTCAGCCTTCAGTCTTCCTGCATCCATCTCCGCGCCCAGTAGAAAACAGCGGCGGTTCTCCGCCTGCGCCCTGGGGAACGCCTGCTCCAGGGCATGCAGCCACGCGTCCCGCGGCAGCGGCAGGTACCGGCTAAGGAGGCCCAGGAAAAAGGTGTTCTCATAGCGCGGTTCGATCCCCTGCTGCCGCACCAGGGGCAGAAACGGACCGAAGTGCACGCCGTCCTTTTTCAGCATGTGACGGTATTTGGCCCCCTCGGCCGCGTCGAAACAGACCACGAAATCCGCCGCGCCTTCCGGAATCAGGGGCGAATGCACGGCCGGACCGAAGCGCACGTGGCTCTCCACCGAGCCGCCGCGCTGGCTCATGCCGTGGACCTCCGATTTACGCACCGCGTAGCCCGCGCGCAAGGCGACCAGCCCGGCGATTTCCGCGGCCTTGAGCACGCCCTGCCCGCCCACGCCGCAAAACAGAATGTTCACCACCCGCTGCTCGCTCATGCTCGTTCCTCGTCCAGCGACGCTCAGGCGCGCCGGGGGATCAACGCTTCATACGCACACCGCTCCACGCACAGATTGCAGCCCGTGCAGCGCGCGATGTCAATCTTGATCAGACCGTCCTCGCTTTTGCTGATCGCCGGGCAGTCAATCTCCAGGCACTCATAGCACGCCTGGCACAGCTCCGGCTTGAACTCCGGCGCGCCCGCCTTCGTGCGGACCAACTGCCAGCAGGGGCTGCGCGCGATAATCACGGTCAGCGCGCGTTCCTCCAGGCGCTGCTGGAGAAGCTGTTTCAAGGCTGCCGTGTCCTTGGCGTCCACCACGTCTACGTGCTCCGCGCCGCAGGCGCGGCACAGGTCTTCGAGCACCAGCGTCCGCGTCGGCTCGTCGCGGAGGGTCCGGCCCGTGGCCGGATGCGGCTGCGCGCCGGTCATGGCCGTCGTGGCGTTGTCGAGGATCAGCAGCACGCCCGGCATGCGGTTGTAGACGGCATTGATCAGCCCGGTGATGCCCGAGTGGATGAAGGTCGAATCGCCCATCACCCCGACGATCCGGCGGTCGCCGGGCAGCGCCCGGCGCAGCCCTTCGTGCACCGTGAAGCCCGCGCCCATGCACAGGCAGGTATGCACCGAGGCCAGCGGCGGCGCCGCGCCCAGGGTGTAGCAGCCGATGTCGCCAGTGACGGTCAATTGCAGGTCGCGCAGCACGCTGAACACCGCGCGGTGGGCGCAGCCGGAACACAGCACCGGCCGGCGGGCCGGGAAGGGTTTGGCCGGCTTGGCTTCGCCGCGCACGATCGCGGGCAGATGCTCCGGCCGCAGTTCGCCGAGCTGGAAGGACGGATGCCGCGCCTTGAACGTCAGGCCCAGGCCGCGCAGGTGGTCCTCCAGGAAGGGGTCCAACTCCTCGACCACCACCAGTTCGTTGACCAGCCGGGCGAAGTCACGAATTTTCTGATCGCAAAAGGGATACGAAAACCCGAGCTTCAGCACGGAGGCTTCCGGGAAGGTTTCGCGGATGTACAGGTAGGCGACGCCGGCGGTGACAAAGCCCAGCGCCCGGTCGCGCAGTTCCACCCGGTTCAAGGGCGTTTTCTCGGCGAACGCGCGCAGCCGCACCAGGCGGTCCTCCACCGCGCGATGCCGCGCAGCGGCATGCGCGGGCACCATCACATACTTGGCCGCATCCCGCTGGAAGGGGCGGTTCGGCCGGACCGCGCGCTCGCCCACCGCCACGTCCTGCTTGGAATGCGCCACGCGCGTCGTCAGCCGCAGCAGGACGGGCGTGTCGAACTGCTCGCTGATCTCGAAGGCCGCCTGGACGTACTCCCGCGCCTCCGCCGGGTCCGCCGGCTCCACCAGCGGCAGCTTGGCATAGCGGCTCACCCAGCGGGTGTCCTGCTCGTTCTGCGAGGAATGCAGGCCGGGGTCGTCCGCCACCACGACGACCAAGCCGGCATTGATGCCGGTGTACGCCGCGGTCATCAGCGGATCCATCGCGACGTTCAGCCCCACGTGCTTGCAGGCCATCAGGCTGCGCGCGCCGCCCAGCGCCGCGCCATAGGCCACTTCGAAGGCCACCTTCTCGTTCACCGACCATTGGGCGTCCACTTCGGAGTACAGAGCCAGCGCTTCGAGGATTTCCGTCGCCGGCGTGCCGGGATAGGAGGCGGCGACCTTCAGCCCCGCCTCCCAGGCGCCGCGCGCCACGGCCTCGTCGCCGGACAGCAATTCACGTTGGGGCGCCGTCGTGGTTTTCATGTTCAGCGCTGCGGCGTTTAGCATATCGGCAGGGCAAATGCCAGCCCGGACACGGGTGTGATGCCGCCATGGGCACCCCCGCGACGCAGAACCCAGGGTTTCACACCGGGTTGCAAGGCGGTTGTCTTTCTGGCAACATCGGCATTATCATCATACGCCCCGTCCTCCAACGGAGGACAACATCCCCATCGGGGTTTTAACCGGGGGGGGCCGGCGCCGGCACGAGATACAGCGCGGCCAGCGGCGGCAGCGTCAGCACCACCGAACAGGGTTGCCCCTGCCACGGCACGGACTCCGGCTGGATGACCGGCGGCGGCCCCAGGTTGCTGCCGCCGTAGACGTCGGCGTCGGTGTTGAGCACGACCGCCAGCGGCGCGGGCCCCGGCACCCCGATGCGATAACCATGGCGGGGGACGGGCGTGAAGTTGAACGCGGCGACGAGCACGTCCGCCGGCTGCCGGCCGCGGCGCAGGAAACTGACCACGCTCTGCGACGTGTCGTGCAAGTCAATCCACTGGAAACCCTCGTAGGAGAAGTCCACCTGGTGCAGCGCGGGCAGGGCGCGGAGCAGCCCGTTCAGGTCGCGGAGCAGCGTCTGGAGCTGCTGGTGCGGCGCATACTGGAGCAGGTGCCATTCGAGGCCCCGGTGATAGTCCCATTCGGCGCGCTGGCCGAATTCCGCGCCCATGAACAGCAGCTTCTTCCCGGGATGCGCGTAGAGCAGCGCGTACAGCAGCCGCAGGTTGGCAAACTTCTGCCAGTCATCGCCGGGCATCCGGCCGAGCAACGAGCCCTTGCCATGGACCACCTCGTCGTGGGAAAACGGCAGGATGAAATTTTCCGTGAAGGCGTAGAGCAGCGAGAAGGTGATGTGGTGGTGGTGGTATTTCCTGAAAATCGGATCCTGGCCGAAGTACGCGAGCGTGTCGTGCATCCAGCCCATGTTCCATTTGAAGTCGAAGCCCAGCCCGCCCAGGTAGGTCGGCCGCGAGACCATCGGCCACGCGGTGGATTCCTCGGCAAAGGTCAGGAAGCCCGGATAGTCGGCATGGATGAGTTCGTTGAATTTCTTCAGAAAGTCCACGGCTTCGAGATTTTCCCGGCCGCCGAACCGGTTGGGCAGCCACGCGCCTTCCTCGCGGGAGTAGTCGAGGTAGAGCATGCTGGCCACGGCATCCACGCGCAGGCCGTCAATATGAAAAACGTCGGCCCAGTAGAGCGCATTGGACAGGAGAAAGGTGCGGACTTCGTTGCGGCCGTAGTTGAAGATCAGCGTGCCCCAGTCCTTGTGCTCGCCCAGGCGCGGATCGGCGTGCTCGTAGAGGTGCGTGCCGTCGAAGTAGCTCAGGCCGTGGGCGTCGCGCGGGAAGTGCGCGGGCACCCAATCCAGGATCACGCCGAGGCCAGCCTGGTGACAGCGATCCACGAAGGCGGCAAAATCGTCCGGCGTGCCGAAGCGGGCGGTGGGCGCATAGTAACCGCTGGTCTGGTAGCCCCACGAGCCGTCCAACGGATGCTCGGAGACTGGCAGCAGCTCGATGTGCGTGAAGCCCTGCTCCCGGACGTAGGGCACCAGTTGGTCGGCCAGTTCGCGGTAAGTCAACCAGCGGTTGTGCGGGCCGGCCACCCGCCGCCAGGAGCCCAGGTGGACTTCGTACACGCTGAGGGGCTGCGCATGCCAGTTCGTCCGCCGCCGCCGGTCCAGCCAGTCCGCATCGCCCCAGGCATAGCCCCGCAGGGACCACACACGCGAGGCCGTTTTCGGACGCAGCTCCGCCGCGAACGCGTACGGATCCGCCTTCTGCACCAGGTAGCCGCTGGGGCTTTTGATCTCAAATTTGTAGATGTCGCCCGGCTGCAGCCCCGGGATGAACAGCTCCCACAACCCCGACGCGCCGCGGCTCTGCAGCGGGTGATGCCGGCCGTCCCAGCGATTGAAATCGCCCACCACGCTGACCCGCGCCGCGTTGGGCGCCCAGACGGCAAAGTGCACGCCGGAGACGCCTCCCAGCGTCAGGGGATGCGCGCCCATTTTCTCATACGTGCGATAATGTGTGCCTTCGCCAAAGAGGTACTGGTCGAAATCGGTGATGACCAGCGGAAACCGGTAGGGGTCGTCCAAGGCCCAGACGTGCTGGTCATAGTCCGTCATGCGCAGACGATAGGCAAACGGCTGTTGGTCCGGCAGAAACAGCTCGAACAAGCCGTCCTTGTGGATCCGCTCCATCGGCCGCAGCGCGCCATCGCGGCCATCCACCACCTCGACGCGCGCGGCAAAGGGTTGGAAGGTGCGCAGCACGACGCCCGGCCGTTCCGGCCCGGTCGCGTGCAACCCGAGCACGTCAAACGGCGAGGCGTGCTGGCCCCTGACCAGGCTCCGGACAACCGCTGCGTCAAGCTTCATGCCGGCATTATAAGGAAAGGCGGCTCAAAGCACAACGGGCATGTGCGCCGCGGGGGGGCGGGCGGAGCAGCGCTACCGACATCGAGGTAGGGCGAATCCTTCCAGCCTTCGCAGCCGAAGCGGCCGCTACGGCGGAGTAGGCCCGGATGAGCCGCTGTTTCAGATGGCAGAAGATGGTGGGACAAAGACGGAATTTAACACGGAGGTCTCGGAGGTAAGAAAGAGGTCACAGAGGTCGGAACGGAAAAAGCAGGCGGAGATTCACAGGAGTTCAGGTCGGGGGCGGCACGGGCCAGAGGAAGCGGCCATGCTGGAAATAATGTTCGATTTGGCGGACGCTCTGTTCCGCCTTGCGCGTGACGGCTTCCTGCGTGTTGAAGGCGTTGTGCGGCGTCAGGATCACATCCGGCCGGCGCGCCAGTTCCGCCATAGCGCCCCCGGCGGGCGCGCCGCGCCGCAGCGCGACGGCCAGGTCCTGCTCATGCTCGAATACATCAAGCGCCACGCCCCCCAGCCGGCCCGCCGTCAACGCCGCCAGCAGCTCTGCCGCCGGCGCGTGCTCGCCGCGGGCGATGTTGACAAAGAGCGCGCCGGGCCGGACCAGCCGCCACCGGTCGGCATTGAACAGGCCGTAATTCAGCGCCGTCAGGCTCATGCAGCAAACGATGACGTCGGCCTGCGCCAGTCCGCGTTCCAAGTCCACGAGTTCCACGTCCACCGCCGGTTTGACGATGTCCACCCCCAGTACGCGCATGTCCAGGCTGCGGCCGAGGCGGACCACCTCACTGCCAATGTGCCCCACCCCCACCACCAGCAGGGTCTTATGTTCGCATTCGCGCCCGGTGAGTCCGTCGCGCTGAAACGTCTTGAATTGCCGCGTCTGCGGGAGCAGTTTGCGGCCGAGTGCCATCCACAGCAATGCCGCCTGCTCGGCGACCGCGCGGGCGCAATACAGCGGCAGATAGCCGCAGGGCCACTGCGGCCGCCGGATGAGCTTCCGGTACTCGTTGACGTGGTCGTAGCCGGTACTCCGCGTCAACAACCCCTCCAGGCTGTCAGCCCACGCGGCCGGAATCGCCGACTGGGTCCGGATGCTGACCAGGCGCGCCGACGCGACGGGCGTGATCCCGGATTCCTGGATGGTTTTATCCGTGAAGTCCGCCGACCGGCCGGCCGGCAGCAGCCGGCGCAGTTCCGCGGCTTCCTCCGCAAACGCCTCGAAGAAAAAAACATCCTTGGTCATCGCCTCAGCCGTAATGCGCCTGGATCCACCGCTGATATTCGCCGCTCCGCACCTGGCGTACCCAGTCCGGATGATCCAGGTACCAGCGCACGGTGCGCCGCAGCCCCGTGGCGAAGGTTTCCTCCGGCTGCCAGTGGAGTTCCCGCTCGATCTTCGCGCAATCGATCGCGTAGCGGCGGTCGTGCCCCGGCCGGTCCTTGACCATGGTGATCAGCGTCCGCCGCGGCGCACCGCCGGCCAGCGGGCCGGCCAGTTCGTCCACCAGGTCGCACAGCATCTGCACCACGGTCAGGTTCTGCATTTCATTGCGGCCGCCTACGTTGAAGGTCTCGCCCAACCGCCCGCTTTGCATGATCGCCCAGACCGCCCGGCAGTGGTCCCGGACGAAAAGCCAGTCGCGCACGTTGAGTCCGTCGCCATACACCGGCAGGGGCCGGCCTTCCAGGGCGTTGAGGATCATCAGCGGGATCAGCTTCTCCGGAAACTGGTAGGGACCATAATTGTTCGAACAATTGGACACGGTGACCGGCAGGCCATAGGTCGCGCAGTAGGCCCGGACCAGATGATCAGATGCCGCCTTGGACGCCGAATACGGGCTGTTGGGGCCATAGGGCGTCTCCTCCGTGAAATAACCGCCCGGGCCCAGGCTGCCGAACACCTCGTCCGTGCTGACGTGATGGAACAGCGCCATCCGGTCCCGCCGCGCGCGCGCCAGTTCCAGCAAGGTGTAGGTGCCGAGAATGTTGGTGTTGATGAAATCGCCGGGCCGGTCAATCGAGCGATCCACATGCGACTCCGCCGCAAAATGGCAGACCGCATCCACGGCGTGCTCGTCGAACACCCGCGCCATGGCGGCGCCGTCGCCAATGTCGGCTCTGACGAAGACGTACTGCCCCGCGCGCCGCTCGGCCACGTCCGCCAGGCTCAACGGATTGGCGGCGTACGTGAGCTTGTCCACATTGATCACCCGTCCCGGGAACCCCGCCTCGTCCAGCAGGTAGCGGATGAAATTGGCGCCGATGAAACCGCACCCCCCGGTAACCATTAAATGCTTGAAGGTCATGCCATGCCCTTGCGGTGGCATTGGACCAGATAATCGCGGGCCGTCGCCAACCCCTTGGCCATCTCAGCCGGCCCGGGGTGGCCGTGCATGAAGGGGTTGACGTACTCGGTGTAGCCGGCCTTGGCCAGAGCCGCCAGCCAGGGGGTGAAATCGGACGGGCCGATGCCCGGCAGTTGCTTCAAACCTTCGGCATGTTGCCAGGCATAGAAGAAGAGCAACTGCTTGCCAACAATCCCAATGACCTCCTCGACCGGGATGCCCGCTGTCTGCAAATGGTAGGGCGCCAAGGCGATGCCCAGCCGCGGATTCCGGTTCAGTTCGACGAACGCCTTGAAGGAATCCCTGGAGTTGAGCAGGCTGTTATCATGGTTTTCGACGGCGATCCGCGAATTGTATTTCTCGGCCAACTCCAAATGAGGCTTGAGTTGCTCCAGCAGCTCCTTCATCTCGGCGGTCAGATCCTTGACCTTGCCGTAGCGGGCCTCGCGCACCGCCAGGCCTCCACCCGCCTTGCCGAGGAGTTCGGCAAATCTGGGATATCCGGCATTGGCTCCAACGTTGTAGCAGGTAAACGTATACAATTTCAGCTTGTGCTTGGCCAGCAAGTCCTTGAGCCCCTCGGCCCCCAGACGTTTCTCAATCTCGTCCAGGTGGGGACATCCGAAGCCCGCAGGCCAAAAGTCCACGGCTGCGAACCCCAGGGCCGCGATGCGCTCACAGGCCTGCTCCACGGACAGGGAACTGAACTGCACGGTCGAGGTGGACAGGCGCAGGGGCCACGGCATCTGCTCCCCAGCCGCTGCCCGCGTGGACAGCATACCGGCCAGCCCGACGCCGGCCAGCGCCGCGCCGGATTGTTGGAGAAATGTTCGTCGCGAGAGCGGCTGGCTGTACATGGCTTACCAGACCTTCCACTGCTTGCGGAACGGCCGGTGGAGCATCTTCGTTGCGGCCGGATCGTTGACAATCTTCTCCCACACGGGATCCCATTGGATCACGCGCCCCGTCAAGGCCGCGATGTTGGCCAACTGGCAGATCGCGTCGCAACGGATCGCCATCTCCACCGGACAGATCGTCTCCTGGCGTGATTTGACGCAGTCAATGAAGTTCCGGTTGTGTTCCGGCGAGATGGGGAGCTGTTCGTCTTCCGGCTTGAACGGCTGTTTCCACAGCGCTTGATTGCTGGCGCGGAAGCCTTCCGCATCGCTAATCCAACCCTCGGTGCCGTGAAAGGTGATACCGTCGGAGGGATGCCAGCTTTGCAGATACTGCTCAGCGACCGGCTGGGCGGTGCGGAAGTCCATGAACCGCAATTTCACGCCGTTGGGGTAGTCGCACGTCACGTCCCAGCGCTCCAGCGTTCGGAAAATGCCCTCCTGGGGCACGCTGCCGGTCCCGGCGTAGCGGATCGGGCTGGTGTGATCGCTCTGGTTGCCCCACTGGGCGAGCCCCAACTCGTGGATGGCGCATCCGGCAATGAAGCCCAGGGAGGTCTCGGGACAATGGT
>CAIQIC010000020.1 GCA_903871765.1 uncultured Lentisphaerota bacterium | reverse complement strand
GTGCATGCCCTTCATCATGGTGCTGGCCTTGATCGCCATCATCTACGGCGCCCTGGTCTGCCTGATGCAGAAAGACATGAAGAAGCTGATCGCCTACTCGTCCGTCTCCCACATGGGCTTCGTGGTGCTGGGCATTTTCGCCATGACGCCGCTGGCCCTGAAGGGCGCCATCCTGCAGATGGTCAACCACGGCATCTCCACCGGCGCCCTCTTCTTGATCGTCGGCATCGTCTACGAGCGCCGTCACACCCGCCTGATCGCCGAATACGGCGGGCTCTCCGCGCGGATGCCCGTGTACGCCGCGGTCTTCCTGATCATGACCTTGTCCTCCATCGGCCTGCCCGGCCTGAACGGCTTCATCGGCGAGTTCATGATCCTGATGGGCACGCTCCCGGTCAACTGGCTCTGGACCGCCATCGCGGCCATCGGCATCATCCTGGGCGCCGGCTACATGCTCTGGCTCTACCAGCGCGTCATGTTCGGCAAGCTGGAGAATCCGGCCAACCAGGTCCTGGCCGACCTGAACCTGCGCGAACTCTGCACCTTCCTGCCCCTGATCGTCATGGCGTTCTGGATCGGCCTCTATCCCAAGCCCTTCCTCGGCATCCTGGACCAGCCGGTGGATAATATCGTCCGCCTGGTGCAGCCCGCCTATGGCGACCGCCCGGTGCAGGCGATCAAGGCGGCGGCGGCGCCCGCCCACGCCGCCCCGGCCGGCCACGAGGAGCCCTGATGGACCTGGCACGGTACGTCGCGGACTTGAAATACCTGGTGCCGGAGCTGGCGCTGCTGGCCGTGGCCGTCGCCGCCATGTTCGCGCATTTGTTCGGCGGCCGCCGGGGCCGCCGGCTCGCGGGCTACGTCGCACTGGCCGGCCTGTGCGGTGCCTTGTGGCTGCTGGCGGTGACGCCCACCGCGCGCGGCGCGCTCTACTCCGGCGCCCTGACCGTGGATGCGTTCGCGCAGTTCATCAAGCTCATCGTGCTGCTATCGGCGCTGTTGACGGTGCTGCTCACGTTCCGTTTCTTCGACGTCGAAGGGCAGGAGTCCGGCGAGGTGTACTACCTGCTCTTGTTCGCGGTCATCGGCATGCTGTTCACCGCCTCCGCGACGGACCTGATTACGTTCTATGTCTCGTTCGAGCTGTTCGCCATCTGCTCCTACATCCTGGCCGGCATCTTCAAGAAGGAAATCCGTTCCGCCGAGGCGGGCCTGAAGTATTTCGTGCTGGGGGCGCTGTCCTCAGCCATCATGGTGCTCGGCATGGCCCTGGTGTACGGCGTGTCGGGCGCCACCGCATTCAGCAAGATTGCCGGTCCGGCCCTGCAGGCCGATCCGCGGCTGTTCACCCTGGGCATGCTGCTCTTCTTCGTCGGCCTCCTGTTCAAGGTGGCCGCCGTCCCGTTCCACATGTGGACGCCAGACGTGTACGAGGGCGCTCCCACCCCCCTGGTGGCCTTTCTCTCCACCGCGCCCAAGGCGGTGACCTTCGCGGTGTTCATCCGCCTGCTGGCCACGGTGTTCGGCGCGCTGGAGGCCAAATGGACCCCGCTGCTGTCGCTGATCGCCATCGTCACCATGTTCTGGGGCAACCTCGCGGCCCTGACGCAGCAGAACCTGAAGCGGATGCTGGCCTACTCGTCCATTGCCCACGCCGGCTATCTGCTGATCGGCCTGGCGGCGCTGAGCGCCGGCGGGTCCATGGCGGTGCTGTTTTACCTCTTCGCCTATGTCTGTATGAACGTCGCCGCGTTCGCCCTGATTCTGACGATTCAGAAACAGGGCGGCTTCGGCGAACGGGTGGAGGATTTGAACGGCCTGGCCCGGAAGTCCCCGCTGCTGGCGGCCGGCATCCTCGTGGTGCTGCTCGCGCTCACCGGCATTCCGCCCACCGCCGGCTTCATCGGCAAGTATTACCTGCTCGCCGCCGCCGTGAACCGGGGCCTATACGTGCTGGCCGTCGCCGGTGCGCTGAACTCGGTGATCTCGCTCTTCTATTATTTCCGCATCGGCCGGGCCATGTTCATGGAAGCCGATCGGCCGGACTGCGTGCTCAGCGTGCCGGTGACCGTGCGGGCCGTCCTGCTGCTCTGCGTGCTGGCCCTGCTCTACTTCGGCCTCTTCCCCGCGCTGCTGACCAACTGCGCCGCCCTCGCCGCCCTGCGCTGACCCCGCTACCAGCAGGATTGAACCACAGAGGCCGAAGGTCCTTCCCCTGGAAGGAAAAGTCTTGCTCCTGGCAGGATCGCAAAGGGCCTCAAAGGACACAGACCTCCATCATAATCTGCGCCTTCACACTTCCGCTTGTGGGCGGGGCTTCCAGCCCCGCGTCCTCCTCTGTGTCCTCCGCCCACCTCCGTGACCTCTGTGGTAAAACCTCCATCTGTTCCGCTTAACGCCCAAACACGGAGCTGTCCGCTGGCGGGCCGCGGATTGACGGGCGCAGTTCCTATTATGCGCGGCCGGGGAGTTAACGTCAGTAGGTCAGGCAGGAATGCCCGACGTACTTTGAGCACTCAAGCGGTGAGCAAGAACGGAACTGCGCCCTGGATTGACGCCGGGGGCGGGGTCTGGTAGCCTTCGCCGCGTTGTGGGATCAACCATGCCCAACGCAGTCCTGACGCATTGTGAATTGCCCGGCATCACCCGCCTGAAGAGCGGCAAGGTGCGCGACCTGTTCGATCTCGGCACTGAACTCCTGCTGGTGGCCACCGACCGCATCTCCGCCTTCGACTGCATTCTGCCCACCGGCATCCCGGACAAGGGCCGCGTGCTGAATCAACTGGCCGGCTTCTGGTTCGAGCAGACGCGGCTGATCGTGCCCAACCACGCGGTGGCGACCGCCTGGCGGGATTTCCCGGCGCGGCTCCAGCCGTTC
>CAIQIC010000019.1 GCA_903871765.1 uncultured Lentisphaerota bacterium | reverse complement strand
GTAGCCTTCGTTGGTGTTGGTGGTGGCTAGACGGCCGGTGTCGTCATCCTTGCGGACATATTCTTCAACGCTGTGATTGACAGTGTCATGGGAAGCGAAGTGGGTGCCAACATTCGTGTAGAGAGGGGATTCGTCGGTGTTCAGATGGGCATTCTCACTCACGTGTTCTTTCAGGAGCTTCGTTATTGCCGGACCAGTAGCTGTATCCATCATGCGCGAGCGAACGCTGCCGCCGCGCTCAACAAGAGCGACAACCGACGTCTTGTTCTTGACGTAGCCACGACCACGTCCATGCATTTCCCCCCCGAGGTAGGTTTCATCCGCTTCTACAGTTCCGGCGAGCTTCCGAGAAGGGAAGATATCCATGAGAGCGAAACGAATGCGATGGCAAAGGAAAAGCGCAGTCCGATATGAGCCAAGTTCGAGCTGTCGTTGAAGTTGCAGCGCTGCGATTTGGGTCTTGCTGGCACATATCATGTAGAAGGCGATCAACCACTTGTGCGGCGGAACGTGTGAGTCTTCCATCACGGTTCCAACGGTCACCGTGAAGGTTTCACGGCATTCCGCGCACTTGTACATACCCGATCGGATCTTGGCTTCGGGGTTTGCTGTGAGAGTGTAGATGCGATTCGAGTCGGCGTTTCCGCAGTGCGGACAGGTCACGCCATGAGGCCAGCGAACCGACTCAAAGTATCCGCGCGCTGCTTCCTCGGTGGAGAAGCGAGCCATGACTGACATCAGGGTCAGCTCGGCGGGGGTCGTGCTCTTTGTCGTCATGCTTCAAGACTACACCTCGCAGGTGGTGTTGTCAAGTGCATAATCGCCGATGTTTCGGACGCTACCTGGGGGAACCTGAAGATCTTTCTTGAAAGGTTCCCACTAGATGGAACCCTTTTCGGTGAGATGAGAACAATGTGTGGATATCGCGCTGAGTTGACGACTGCCTGCCTGCTGGCCTTCGCCATAGCCGCGCCGATCGCGCAGGCGGGCACGACGACCCAGCTCACGAACTTTGGCTCCAACCCCAAGAACCTCCCGATGTACCTGTACACGCCGACCAATGTCGGCGCGAAGCCGCCCCTCTTGCTCCATCTTCACGCCTGTCATGCCTCAAACGGCGGCCAGAGTATGTGCAGCTCGGGAAACTCATTCGCACAACAGGCTGACAAATACGGCTTTCTCATGGTCTGTCCGTCAGCGGTCAGCAGCGACCAGTGCTGGGACGTCCACTCGGCCGCGGATTTGACCCACAACGGGACGGGCAGCGACGCCGAGGGGATGATGTCGGCGATCAACTACGTCATTGCGAACAAGAACGCGGACGCCAACCGGGTCTATGTGGCGGGGTATTCCTCAGGCGGCATGATGACCGAGGCCATGATTGGTGCCTATCCCGACGTGTTCAAGGCAGGCGCGGCGTTTGCTGGCGTCCCCTTCGGTTGTTTCGCTCAGGGCAATATCGACAGCCTGGGCTGGAGCTCGACCTGTGCCAATGGCCAAGTGACCATGACAGGGGCGCAGTGGGGCGATCTGGTGCGGGCCGCCTATCCTGGCTACACGGGACCTCGTCCCCGCATTCAATTGTGGCACGGGTCGCTCGATACCACTGTCGCCTTTCACAACTTTGGGGAAGCGATCAAACAGTGGACTAACGTGCTCGGGGTGAGCGAGACACCAACCTCAACCGAGAACAATGCCATCCAAACTGGTTGGATCAGGACCCGCTATGCTGACAGCGCGGGCGTGGTTCAGGTCGAGGCCATTCAGGAAACCGGAAAGGGGCATGGCGATCTTGTTGTCGATCCCGAAGCCGGCGAGGCCATTCATTTCCTGGGCCTCGATGGTTCAAGTCCCGTTCCTGACGGTGGCGTTGTCGATCCCGCGAGGGACAGCGCGGTAGCTGATACCGCGCGTCCCGATACCACAAAGACGGATTTGGCGGGAAACACCGGTGGAACCACGGCCACGGGCGGCGTGACGGCGACCGGCGGAGTGGTGGCTACCGGTGGGACGACGACTTCCGGTGGCGTGGTGGCGACCGGTGGCGTACTGGCCACCGGCGGGACGGTGGCGACCGGCGGCGTGAGGCCGACGGGTGGGATGGTGGCGACCGGTGGCACGAGGGCGACCGGCGGAGTGGTGACCACCGGTGGGACAACGACCTCC
>CAIQIC010000018.1 GCA_903871765.1 uncultured Lentisphaerota bacterium | reverse complement strand
GTCCACCGCCCGCTGACCGATGCCCAGCAGGATATAGGAAACGACAGAGCCCAGCAGCACGAGGAAGCCCATCTGGAAGAGCGGAGCGGGATGCAGGAAGGCCGCCGGCAGCCAGGGCGCGCCGGAGTGCCATTGAAACGGCAGGGCCAGCAAGGCCGTGACCAGAAACATGAAGAACATCAGCGTGCCCGACTCCACGCGCTTGGCGAGGCGGTCCACCATGACGATGTACACGGCATAGACCAGCGCGCAGAGGAAGGTCAGGAAATCGCCGCGCACGAACCGCTGCGGCAGCGCCAGCCCGTAGGACATCAGCCAGATGCCCGCCAGCGCGATCGCCACCGCCGCGCGGAGGTGCCCGCCGACCCGTTCCCGCTGCAGGAACCAGGCGATGAACGGCACGAACAGAATGGACAGCGAGGTGATGAAGCCGGAATTCGAGACGGCGATCTCGGCCAGCCCGGCCGTCTGCAGCCAGAGGCCGGCGAAGTTCAGGCCGCCCAGGATGACCAGTTCCCCCAGGGTTCGGGCATCCGTCGCGCGCCAGAACGCCAGGATGCCGCGGGCGAAGATCAGCCCGAGCACCAGCGTTGCCAGGGTGAAGCGGACCAGGAGCAGCGTAATGGGGTCGAAAAACCCCGTCAGGGTCTTGGTGAAGCTGAAGGTGCTGCCCCAGAAAACCGTGGCGATCAACAGGAACAGGATGGCCACCGGCCGGCTGACCACGCGGTTCATACCGGGTTCAGCCCGCATCCAGCTTGATGACCCCGCGCTGCCGCTTCACGGTGATGATCCGCTCCTTCAGGGCCTCGAAGACCGGCCGGGGATTGGGGATGGACTTGAGCAGCAGCGTCGGCGTGGTCTCGTCATGGGACAGGACGGTGATATGGCCGAGGTTCAGGATGCGGTCCAGCAACGATTGGTGGAATTTGATATCCTCCACGTGCCAGAGCTCCAGGGTGTCGATATCCTTGGAGAACACCCCGCGCTCGTAGTCAATCCGGTAGTTGGTGATCCGGTACCGCACGCTGCGGACCAACAGCACGGGGATCACGAGCAACACGACGGCGAGCACCACGCCCAGCAGGGGTATCCACCAGCCCCGCGCGTACAGTGCCGCGGAGCCGGCGATCAGACCCAGGCCGATCAGCCCGGTGAGCGAGAGATTGCCCAGCGCCCCGCGCAAGGCGGGCCGGCCTTCAAAATAGATTTCTTCCCGGTCTTCAGCCGCGTCGGCGGGGCGGCCGGTTGCAGTTTCCTCGGACATGCTGTGCGTCCTCCTCGCCCGCCGCGCTAGCCGGCCGGCGTCTATTTATTCTCCGCCACGGTGATGGTGATGGTGGTCTTCTTGTCCGCGCTGGCGATCACGATGCTGGCGGAACGCTTGTCCTTCTTGTAGGCGCACATGGACGTGCCGTTCTGGTTCATGTTCATTTCCTCTTTCCAGTCGGCGCCGGTCATCTTGTCCTTGAACGCGCCCAGCACCTTTTCGAGGTCGTCCTTGGTTTCCAGGACCAGGTTGCAGCCGTTCGGCACGGAGACGCTGGCCACGACGGTGGCGCCGGGGTACACGTAGACGTCCTTCGGGAACGTATCCGGCACCTTCGCGTTCTTGCCGCCGGAGAACGTGCTGGTGCCGTCCTTGGTCTGAATGGTGACCTGTTCGCCCGACAGGTCCACCTTGGCCTTGACGCCGTCCTTGGCCATGCGGGCCTCGATCATTTTCTCGGCCACCTTCCGGCCGCAGCCGGTCAGCATCAGGCACACCATCGCGAGCGCAATCATTGAATATTTCATTTTTTTCTCCCGCTGCCTGGGCAGCTTATTGGTACCCGCCATCGTCCGGCCGGAAGCATAGCACGCGACGCGCCGGCGGCAAGCGGAAACGCTCCCCGGTCGCGTTTCCGCTGCAACCGAGGCCCGAAATTTATAAGCAATTCGCATGAAGACGCTTTGCTGGGTTCAGGAGCGACGGCTCCCGGCCGGTTTACCCTGCAGTATGCGCTGCGCTTCACTGCAGGGTTTATCCGGCAGGAACCAGAATTCCTGCCGCGGCGACCCGATCCGCGCCACGTTTACGCCCATCGCGGGGACGCGCTGGGCGGGGGGCGGGACTAGGGCGGATTTGACGGATAGGACACGGACGGTGGCCCGCTAAACACGCGAAAGGACGCGAAAGTAAGGAGCGTGGTGACAGGCAAATCCTTTTCGCGCTAATTCACGTGCTTCGCGGGCGAATGTTTTGATATTGAAATTTGTGGTGTTTTTTGGCTGTAAGGGAGATGCTGAGCGCCTGTAGTTAACCAAGCGGGGAAGCTTACGGCCTTTTTATGAGCCCAAAAACAGGCGGTAACACCGCTTTTGCTGGGTAAACGTCAGTATAAACCGTTGATGCTCTAAAGAAACCTGAGGTCCGACCCCGGAACGGACCCCGGAACGCCGGAACGTGAGCGGCCCGCGCCTACCTCACCTGCCCGCGCTCGACGGCCTGCGCGCGGTCGCCGTGCTCGCGGTGCTGCTGTATCACTCCGAGGTGCAAGGCCTGCGCGGCGGCCTACGTCAACAACTGGCACCAGATCTTCAGCCACAAGTCCTATTTCGAGAGCGCCGGTCGTGATGTTGCATGTCGGCAACAACGGAATATTTCGCGCTGTTTCGTTCGAAAAAATCATGGCCGAGCTGGTTAACGTGAAAAAAAATTGAGGATGCGCTTGGAGCCGGAAGTGGTCATGCCTGGCGGAGACGATGCCATGAGCGGGCCGGCAAGGCAAACGTGGAATTGCAGCCCTCCGGCGTATCCGGGGCATGGTCCGGACATCCCGGAGGGCTCAGTGGAGGATGGCGTTGGGCAGTTCGTTCCCGTCGCCGGCGGCCGGCGGGAAATGGGCGGCGAGCAAAGCGCCGATCTGTTGCACCGTCTGGATGAGCGCGGCGGTGTAGTTGCCCTGCTGCAGCGCCGCGCTCAACCGCGCGCTGGCCTCCTGCCAGAACGCGGCGCCGCATTTTTCGTGGACGCCGCTATCGCCGACGATGGCGAACTGGCGCGTGCGCGGCGCGAGGTAGAGCAACACGGCGTTGCGCTGGCGCGTCTTCGTCAGGCCGAGCTGACGGAAGCGCCGCTGCGCGAAGGCGAGCGCGTCGGCGTGGGCGCGGTGCGAGATATAGACGCGGATCTCGGCGGAGGTCTGCCGTTCGGCCGCGGCGATGGCCGCCACGATCCGGGCCTCGTCCAACTGGCTGATGAATTCGGTGACTTGCATGCCTCACCAACTCCCGCTGGCGCCGCCGCCGCCAAAGGAACCGCCGCCGCCGGAAAATCCGCCGCTGGAAAAGCCCCCGCCGCCGCCCCCGCTGCTCCAGCCGGAGCCGCCCCAATAGGAACTGCCGCCGCGGTGGTACACGGTGCCACGAGGACGCCGGAGACTGAAGTTGAGGAAAACGACGAGGAAGATAAAGAATATGATCAAGGGCAAATGATTGAGGATATATGCAGTCGGAGCCCGGTCAGCGACGGTGTGCCCGCGGCCCTTGTACTCGCCGCGCGTCGCCTTCAGGATCGCGTCCACGCCGGCGCTCAAACCGGCGGCATAGTCGCCGCGCCGGAAGCCCGGCTTGATTTCGTCCTCGATGATGCGCTTGGCGAGCGCGTCGGGCAGCGCGCCCTCCAGACCGTAGCCGACCTGGATACACATGCGCCGGTCCTGCAGGAAGATGAACAGGCCGACGCCGTTGTTCTTTTTATTCTGCCCGATCTTCCAGGCCGTGGCGAGGCGATGCGAGTATTCTTCTATCGAGGACGCGCTGGTCATCTTCGGGAACACGGCGACGACCACCTGGCAGGAGGTCGTGCGCTCGAAATCCTCCAGCTTCGCGTTCAACTGCGCCGCCGCCGCCGCCGGAACGGCGCCGGCGTAATCGTTGAAGTAATTCGCCGGCGCGGGCGGCAGGGTTTCCGCGGCGAAGCTGGAGAGGGTCAGGCCCAGCCCGGCAACGAGGCCGCACACGTGGCGGTGGATATTCATTGGGCGGGCGCGGGCTGGCTGCCGAAGTCGAACTTCACTTGCGGCGGCTTCTCCGCGCCGGGTTGGGCCGCGAAATACGGCTTGGCTTGGAATCCATACCGGTTGGCGATCAGGGCATTCGGGAAAGTCCGCACCGCGGTGTTATAGCGCAGCACCGCCTCGTTGAACCGCTGCCGTTCGACGGTGATGCGGTTCTCCGAACCCTCGAGCTGCGCCTGCAGGTCGCGGAAATTCGCGGTGGCCTTCAGGTCGGGATAGCGTTCGACGACCACCAGCAGCCGCGCGAGCGCGCCGGAAAGGTGCTCCTGCGCCTGCTGGAACTCGGCGAGCTTGGCGGGATCGGTCGGCGCCGCGTTCGGGTCGAGTTTGACCTGCCCGACCGAGGCGCGCGCCGCGGTGATCTCCGTGAGCGTGGACTTTTCGAAGTTCGCCGCGCCGGAGACGGTCGCCACCAGGTTCGGGATCAGGTCCGCGCGCCGCTGATAGACATTCTGCACCTGCGCCCACGCTTGATCCACGGTCTGCGCGTTTGCGACCAGGCTGTTATAGCCGCCCACGCCGACCAGTCCGATGGCGACGAGCAGCACCACCAGCACCAGCAACACCAACAGCAGTCCAGATTTCATGATCGCCCTCCTCGTTGGGCCGGAATGTACCGATCAGGCAGCATTTTTCAGGCGGCCCGGGCACTCGCCCGTGGGGACCGGCCTGCAGCAGCGCTGGCCTGGCGGAGACGATGTCATGCCAGGGCCGGAAAGGCAAACCCGGAGTTGAGGCCCATGACACCGATTCAAGCTGCGAAATCTGCTGAATCTGTGGATGATTCCGCTTACGCCCGCCGCCCCGCTGACGCACGTCGAGTTGCCAACCACCGACACCTGTCCCACCGCCGAGGCCGTCGCCCGCCTGGCGCTCGCCCGCCACGCCCGCGGGGAAGCTTCCGAGCCGCTGACCCCGATCTACCTCCACCCTGCCGTGGCCGCGCCGTGCCCCGGCGCTTGAGGCCAAGCTTCTGTGTAGCCACGCCGCTCTGTCGCCGTGCGGGGCAACGTCCTCCGAAAGTGGCCGGCTACAGGAGTCCGCATTATCACCGGGGCGTTGACATGTTGTCCACCCCAGCAGCGAAACCAACGCTTGCCCTGTTGTGTCGGAGATCTATAATTGTCGCTTATTAGCTTAACTGATCCTCGTCACTGAGTAATAATGAATGATAACGTACGATTATTTTCGCACTTTGCAAAAGGCCGTTCTCCCCCGATAGTTGGTGGTTAGGCAAACAACCAAACCACAGGAGAGACGG
>CAIQIC010000017.1 GCA_903871765.1 uncultured Lentisphaerota bacterium | reverse complement strand
GGACAAGTTTGTGCATGGGGGGTCGCAAAAACAATTGCTCGTTAAATTTTTCAGTCTGACGGACAGATCAATGTTCTGTCAGGTAAAGCCCAGTCCGGCCTTCTTCTGATGCCTGGACATGGTCAACCCTCCCGCGGTTTGACGCGAAATTCCGGCGGGGGCTCCCGCAGCACAGTCGCATCCCGCCGCGCGGCAGCTCCACGGATCGCAAGCAGCCGATCTCGCATCGTGTCCAGCAGGGCCAACTTCTCCGCCACCGGACGCCGTGCCATCGAACGCCGCCAGGCACGCTTGCTTTCAAGGATGCGCTGAAGGTCAAAAGTCATGGCTCATCCTGAAGAAATTTTCTCTCAAACGCATGCCACTGGTCGACCAAGCCGTGCCGCCGCAGGATTTCCTGATACCGTTCGGTGTTGATTGCTGCGGCCTCGATGAACTGGAGTAGACGAGCATGGTCTTTGGCCCGGCCTGTCTGCAAGGCAATCGCGGCAAGATGCTCAGCCGTGAGGACCCGAGCCGGCATGCCGTCGACGTCAACAGACACGGCCTCTGCCAGCGCTTCCTCCACCAACGGATTCGTGGGCGGCAGAAACTGAACGGGCCATCCTTCAATCACGATGTACTCGCCTTTGACCACGCCACCTCGGGCAGTGAGGAAATCAAAGATGGGGCGTGGACTAAGGAGGAGTTGGCCGGACTCTTGCCGGAACATGACGAAGATATCCACGTCCATTGTGGCCACCGGTTCAAGGTAGAACGTTGCCCCTACCGCCCCGCCGATGGCGTAGCGGTCCACAACTCCATCGGCTTCCATCTGATTTACGGTAGAGATAACCCTGGCAATGCTCACGGCGTGCTCCATTCGTCAAATTGTGAATGGCGTTTGATCATTTCAGCAGTGCGTCAATTGCTTCTTCTATCCGTTCGACCCCGAGGATTTCAATCCCGCCGTTGCGCCCCAGGCCCTTGAAGTTGTTCTTCGGCAGAACAATTCTCCGGAATCCTAGTTTTGCAGCCTCCTGAACGCGTTTCTCAATCTGGCTGACCGTGCGAACTTCGCCGTTGAGGCCGACCTCGCCGACAGCAACACTTTGAGAATCCACCGGTAGGTCGCGAAGGCTCGAAATGATGGAAACTGCGATCCCCAAATCAACCGCCGGCTCATCCACGCTCACGCCGCCGGCAATGTTGACAAAGACGTCATAGTGCCCCAGCATCACGCCGACCCGCTTTTCAAGAACCGCAATCAGCAGGCTGAGCCGGCGGTAGTCAAAGCCCGTCGTGTTTCGCTGAGGAACCCCATAGCTTGTTGGCGTAACCAGTGCCTGAGCCTCGATGAGAATGGGTCGTGTCCCTTCCACGCTCGCGACAACCGTAGAACCGGAAGCTCCGAAGGATCGCTGCGAAAGAAACACTTCCGAGGGATTCTTCACCTCCTGCAATCCATTATCGCGCATTTCGAACACACCGATTTCGTTCGTGGATCCGAACCGATTCTTGATTGCACGG
>CAIQIC010000016.1 GCA_903871765.1 uncultured Lentisphaerota bacterium | reverse complement strand
CGGGATCCGCGGACATATGCCATCATCGGCGCAGCCATGGAAGTGCACAAGATCCTTGGCCCGGGATTCTTGGAGGCCGTCTACCAAGACGCTTTGGAGTTGGAATTCCAATGGCGATCCATCCCTTATGTACGCGAACGAAACGTTCTCATTGCGTACAAGAACCATCCCCTCCCATCATCTTACCGTCCCGACTTCCTTTGCTATGGTGATGTAATCGTTGAATTGAAAGCTTTGAGTGTCCTCAGTCCGAATGAAATCGCCATCACCCTTAACTATCTCAAGGCGGCCCGTTTGGATATCGCCCTGCTTATTAACTTCGGCGCCAGATCGCTTGAATTTCAGCGCCTCACGATGGCTGGTACCGATGCTGCGCTTTGAATCTGTGCAAATCCCAATAATCTGTGGATAAAACCTCCGTAAGTCTTCCTCCGATTTATCAGGTTTTATTCTATGCGTTCTTTACGATCTTCTGCAGTTACCATCCGGAACACCATCCGAACTTTCTTCCACAGATTTTCACAGATGGACACAGATTTTCGGAACTAGGGAAGATTTCCGCCGGCTTTAAATCTGTGAAAATCCCATCAATCTGTGGATAAACTCCGCCTGCCTTCCGCGGATTCTCAGATCATGAAGCGTCTGTTCATCATTATCGGCTGGCTCATGCCGGCGGTGCTGTGCGCCGCCCTGCTGGCGGTCGTGTGGTTCGCGCAATGGCTGCGGTGCGGCCTGGCCCTGCCCTTCGGGCTGCGGCTGCTGGTTTTCGCGCTCTGGACGGCCACCATCGCCGGCTATGCCTTCCGGTTCAATCTGTTCAATCGCATCGGCGGCTTGATGGTGTTTTTTTTCGCCGGCCTGGTCGTCCTGTCCGTCTTCCTGCCCTCCCGCCATGGGCGCACCTATTCGCAGGCAGCCTCGCAGGTCGTGCTCCGCACCGCGGAAGTGACTTGGAGTGTCCTGCATCCACGGGAGGCGGTCAAGAGTCTGAAATTGGAGGGCCGGCTGGCCGAGTGCGGACGCAGCCTGCTGCAGGCGGGCGCCTACCGGCGCACGCAGATGGCGCTCTTCCTGCTCTTCGGCCTCACGCTGGGCGTCTGCTTCTTGTTCCCGATCGAACCTCTGCCGTTCGCCGCTTATGGGCGACTCTGGTTGCTGCTGCTGGTCGCCGGCAGCCTCTTCGCCTGGCAGGCGGAGTTGCTGCATGCCCTGACGCCGGCCCGCAGCGTGACCCTGCCGGGCGCCGCGGCCGGCATCCTGGGCCTGCTGGCGGGACTCCTGTTGTTTTCCGGCAGCCACGCCTTATGGTTTGCCCGCCTGTTGCGGCATCCCCACGTCTCATCGCGTTTCAATGTGCTGGGCGTGGGCGTTGATGCCGTGAACATGCCGGACTGTCTCGCCCGCTTCGCAGAGCTTATCCGCGGCGGATCGCGCCCGGCCATGACGTCCGCGCTGGGGGTGGCCGGGATCATGGCCGCGCGGCGGGACCAGCGGCTGCAACGCATCCTGAACGAATCGGCGCTCAACATGCCCGATGGTATGCCGCTGGTCTGGCTGGGCCACTTGTTGGGCTACCGCTCCATCCAGCGCGTATACGGACCGGATCTCCTGAAGGAGGTGTGCGCCTATTCCGCCGACAAGGGCTGGCGGCATTTCTTCTACGGCGCCGCGCCCGGCGTGGCCGAACGTTTGAAAACCCGCCTGGAGGCCCTGCATCCGGGCCTTCAGATCGTCGGCACCTACTGTCCGCCCTTCCGGCCGCTGCAGCCGGAGGAGGAAGCGGACCTGATCGCGCAGGTCCGGCAAGCCCGGCCCGACATCTTCTGGATCGGCATCAGCACGCCCCGGCAGCTTTACCTCATGGACGCGCTGCGGGACCGGCTGGCCTGCAAGATCATCTGCCCGGTGGGCTACGCCTTAGACGTGAACGCCGGCGTGGAACAGGACGCGCCGGAGTGGATCAAAATCTCGGGCTTCCAATGGCTGCATCGCGCCCTCAAACAACCGCGGCTGTGGAAACGCTATCTGCCGGACAATCCCTCCTTCGTCATCCGGGTGTTCGCGCAGCTCCTGGGCCTGAAGAAATATCCGATGAACAGCCATGAACATCCCCGGACCTGATGCTGGCCTTATGCGCCTTGAGCGCGGAGCGCGGCTACGCGCATTATTTCTACGGCGCCACGGATCAGGTCCTGGCGGCGCGGGATGATGCGCGCCGGACTCGAATGGCTCTTCCGGTTGCGGATGGAACCCAAATGACTGTGGCGCCGTTACCTGATGGACAACCCGCGCCTCCTTTATCTGCTCTGGCGTTAGCGCCGCGGTAAAGGCGGATGATGGTCCGTATTTAACCGCTAACCCGATGCTTGGAAACGGCCGGCTGCTTGCAGCCGGCCGTTTTGTTTGCACGCCCGGTGAAGTGCAACGGCCTGCTTTTTCAGGTTGATATTCAGGTGGACCGCCTTAAACTGCCTCCACATGATTGCGGTTTCACAGAGATGCTTTTCATATGGGCGCCGGTTCCTTTCCAATGCGCTCGTGCTGTTGGTGTTCGATTCCTTGGCGCTGTTGTTTGCGCTCTGGTTTTCCCGGTTGTGTCTGCATTGGCTGCGCGGTATACCGATTTCACTCGAGCGCGGGTTGTTGATCATTCCGGCGTGGTGGGCCGCGTCGCTGCTGCTGCGGGTGACGCCCGGGTGGGGCGAGGCGTCCACGGAACAATTACGGCGTAAGGTGGTGCTGCTGACCGGCATTTATGGTCTGGTGCTGGCCGCGATGTTCATCGGCCGAAGCCCATCCCCCCGTATCGCGGTCTTATTCTCTTATCTGCTATCCCTCCTGCTGGTGCCCTTCTTTCGCCTGCTGGGCAAGAGTTGGCTGATACGCCGGCGCAGGTGGGGATTGCCGGCGGTCGTGTATGGCAACAGCCGGTCGGCCGAGGTTGCCATCCGGGCGATGCGCGATGAACCCGGCCTGGGATATACGGTGATCGGCGTGTTCGACGACGAGGCGTCGCCCGGCGATGAAGTCGGCGGTGTGCGCGTGCTCGGCCGGCTGGTGGATCATACGCCCGCCGCGGTAGTGGCCGTCTGGGCCATTCCTGGGTCAGCGCTGGCGGGGGTCGTCAGCCGGATGCTGACCGGCCCGCTGGCGCATTATCGCCGGGTGGTCCTGCTGCCGGATATTCTGGAGATCCCCACGCTCTGGGTCCGGCCGATGGATTTTCTCGGCGTCCTGGGATTGGAAGTGACCAGCAATCTGCTCAATCCGCTGGCCCGCGCGTTCAAGATGACGTTCGAATTGACGCTCACGCTGCTGACGCTGCCGCTGTGGCTGTCCTTGGTGATCCTGATCAGCTTGTTAATCTGGCTGGAAAATCCACACGCGCCCATTCTGCTTGCGCAACTGCGCATGGGCCGACAGGGGCGCCCTTTCCGGCTGATCAAATTTCGTTCCATGGTTCCCGATGCCGAACGCGTGCTGCGGGAATGCCTGCTGCAGGATGCCGTCTTGCGGGCGGAGTGGGAAGCGAATCACAAACTGAAACACGATCCGCGGGTTACCCGGCTGGGCCACTGGTTGCGGGTCGCCTCGCTCGACGAATTGCCGCAATTGTTCAACGTGCTGGCCGGACAGATGACGCTGGTCGGCCCGCGGCCCCTGCCGGAGTATCATCAAGCCGGCTTGAGCGAGACGACGCGGCAATTGCGCGAGCAGGTGCGGCCGGGCATCACGGGGTTGTGGCAGGTGTCGGGCCGCGCGGCGAGCGGCAACGCCGGCCTCGAACGATGGGACGCCTATTATGTCCGCAACTGGTCGCTCTGGCTCGACATCGTCATCCTGTTCCGCACCCTCAAGGAAGTGCTGTCGGGCCGCGGCGCGTATTGATCGCGGGCCGGGCCGGAGGCCTGAAGGACAAAGGCTGAAGGCTGAGGGCTGAAGGAGCACGGAAGAAGCGAAAGTAGAAGCACGCGGTTTTATCCGCAGATTTACTGAAAATCCTTCCCGGGAGGATGGGCTTTGCATAGGAATAGACAGCCAGCAGCTTTGCCGTTATTCTGCCGGTCATGTTTAACCGGCAGTTCTTTCCGCTCACGGCCGCCGCACTGAACAACGACTTCGATCTCGAGCGCGGGCTGCGCGCGGAAAGCGCTCAACGCCTGCGCGGTGTGCTGCAGCGGGCGGATTTCAGCCTGGGCCGCGCGGTCGCGGAGTTCCCAGGCGGTGCGGGGCGCGGACGAGACGGCCGGGTTCCGGGGCGACCAGGAAACGCAGGTTCGTAAAACGGTCGTGACGGATCTGCGACGATGCGTATAACGGTCGGACTCTTTCGGCCGGCGCTGGCGGCGGCTGCGGCGCGAGCAATTGGTGCGGGAGGATATCCGCGACATGACGCGCGTGCAGGAAATCGATCAGCTCGACAGCCTCCTCCATCTCCTGGAAGATCGTTCGGGTT
>CAIQIC010000015.1 GCA_903871765.1 uncultured Lentisphaerota bacterium | reverse complement strand
TCACGAAGTCGGGGTAAAGTGGGAGCAGGGGGATTCGAACCCCCGACCCGCTGATTAAGAGTCAGCAGAAAAAACACGCCCGCTTGATTTGTATTGCAATCTGTCTCTAAATTGTCCACATATTCGCCCGTAAACAGTACGCGGAAGCGCCCACAAGGAACGGAGGCGGAATATGGACGGACAGAATCAGGCCCCGACCCAAAAGCTGACACGGCATCGCACGGGCAACCTCTACCGGCGCGGCAAGGTCTGGTGGCTGCGCTATATGGTCGCCGGGAAGATGATTTACCAGAACTTGAAGACCGACAGCAAGGAGGATGCGGAGCGGAAGCGGATCGAAAATATGCGCCCGCTGGCGACGGCGGAACAAGCGGACGCCCTGGCGGTCATTACCGGGCGACTGAACGCCGCCCGGCAGGTCGTGGAGCAAGTGGAGGAGCAGCAGAATCCGCCTTTGATGGTCGAAACGGCGTTTGAACGGTACCTGGCCGCGTCGTCAGAACGCCCGGACTCCGGCGAGCGCACGCTTGCGCAATACGAGGCGGAGCACCGCCGCTTTGCCGCCTGGCTGACGAAACACCGGCCCGCCTGCCGCTTCCTGCGCGAGGTCACGCCGGAAATCGCCGCTGCCTATGCCAACGACCTGGGCCGCACGGCGCGCGCCTCGACGTTCAATCAGCATATCGGTTTCCTGCGCCTGCTATGGCGGACGCTGCGCAAAGCGGCGCGTGTGGACGTGAACCCCTGGGATGAGATCCAACGCAAGCGGCTGGTGACGCATGGCCGGCGTGAACTCACCATTGAGGAGTTGCAGAACGTCTGCCGAAGCGCTGGCGGGGAACTGCGCTTGCTGTTTGCGCTGGGCATCTATACCGGCTTGCGGTTGGGCGATTGCGTAACGCTGCGCTGGGCCGAAGTGGACCTGGCGCGCGGCCAAATTCGCCGGGTACCGATGAAGGTTGCCCGGCGGAGCCCGAAGCCGATTGTTATTCCGCTGCATCGCAGCTTGCGCGCCATGCTCGCCGCAAAGAAGTCCAAAAAGCCGTATGTCTTGCCCCAATTGGCGGCACGTTACCGCCGCGACCCGTCATCCGTGGCCAAGCTGATACAACAGCACTTCACCGACAACAAGATCAAGACCCACGCCGAGCACGCCCCGGACGGCCGTCCGCGGGCGACCGTGGAAGTGGGTTTCCACAGTCTGCGCCATACGTTCGTTTCCATGTGCCGCGAGGCCAACGCGCCGTTGGCCGTGATGGAGGCGCTGGTAGGCCATGCCAACCCCGCCATGACCCGGCATTACACCCACGTTTCGGAATCCGCGGCCGAGGTCGCCGTGGCCGCACTGCCGGCCGTCTTTGACGAGGACCACAAGGGCCGGAAACTGCTGCCCGGCGCCGTGCGCGAACCGGGCATGGTCTACGAGACGGAACCCACCCCAGCAGCCCGCATCGCTACCCATCCATGCCGATGGCTCGCAGCGGCTTCGGCCTGCCGAACCTGCGCCGCAACGTCTG
>CAIQIC010000014.1 GCA_903871765.1 uncultured Lentisphaerota bacterium | reverse complement strand
CGGCGTCCACCATGATCAACCCGCAGCCGCCCACGTCGCGTTCGCTCCAGCCCAGGTGCTGGAGCCAGCGGACGCGGGCCTCGTGCAGCAGGGCCAGCAGGGCGTCGTTGCCCAGATGCTGCCCGTAGTTGATGTCCGTGATGCGGATGGGCAGTTCCACGGTAAACGCGAAGCGGTCCGGCAGCTCCAGTTTGATGCGCGCCATCGGTGCGGCTCCTGTGAAAAGGGTTGTAACGTCACCGGCAGCCGGTAAGATAGCACAAGTTGAAAGTGGCCTACTACATCTTCCGCGTGCTGAGCTACGCGGCGGGGACCGGCGCGCTGGCGCTGTATGTGGCGCGGCCGGCCACGCAGGGTGGCTGGGTGGTTGTGCTGGTGGGCCTGTCCTTCCTGTGCTTTGTGGTGACGTGGTTTTTGATGTTGTGGATCCGATTGCGGCGGTGAGGAGAAGCGATGCACTGTCCGGCATGTGGCCAGGCGATGGTGATCCTCGAATACCAGGGGATCGAACTGGATCATTGCGTCGCCTGCGGCGGCGTCTGGCTGGACGCGGGCGAACTGGGTCTGCTGCTGAGCGGCGCCCCGGAGGCGCCGGCGGCGTTGACGCTGGCCGACGCCACGCGCGGCCAGCGGCGCTGTCCGCGCTGCCCCCAGCGCCTGGACACCGGCCACCTGCCGGGCTCCCGGATCGAGGTGGATGTCTGTCCCGCGCGGCATGGTCTGTGGCTGGATTGCGGCGAGCTGGCGGCGCTGGCGCGCGAACGGGCCGCCGGCACGGAAACGCTGGCGGCGTTGACACGACATCTGGGCGAACTGTTTGGTGAAGAAGAAACTCAGTCGAAGGGAGAAACAGCATGATAGGACTATGGATCATTCTCGGCATCATCGTGGTGATGGTGCTGTGGTTCCTGGGGGCGTACAACGGGCTGGTCAGCCTGCGCAACCAGGTTAAAAATGCCTGGGCGCAGATTGATGTCCAGCTCAAGCGGCGGCACGACCTGATCCCCAACCTGGTCGAGACCGCAAAGGGCTATGTGGCCCACGAGCGCGGCACGCTGGAGGCGGTGACGCAGGCGCGCGCGTCGGCCATGCAGGCGCAGGGCGCGGCGCAGGCGGCGCAAGCCGAGGGCCTGCTGGGCGCGGCGCTGAGCAAGTTCTTCGCGATCGCCGAAAACTATCCCGAACTCAAGGCCAACCAAAACTTCCTGGCCATCCAGGAGGAACTCGCCTCGACGGAAAACAAGATCAGCTTCGCCCGGCAGTTCTACAACGACCGGGTGATGCTCTTCAATACGCGGATCGAAACCATCCCCACCAACCTCGTCGCCAACATGGGCGGATTCCAGAAGGCGGAGTTCTTCGAGATCCAGGCCGCCGCGGAGCGCGAAGTCCCGGCGGTAAAATTCTGATGAAACGGGGTCATGAGGCGGTGGGATAAGGGGGGAGCGGACCTCCCAGCTCTGGTGTGGTCAAACCGACCTGTCCCCATACGCTGCTGCCGCCCATGTGGGAACTCATCCAGGCCAATCGCCGCAAGTCGGTCCTCCTGATCGTCCTGCTCGCGTGTATCTTGATCGGGCTGGGCTACGCCATCGGCTTCAGCCTCGACGCCCAATTCGGCGGTTTCTTCGGCGTCGCCGCAGCGACGCTGATCTGGGTGATCCTGACGCTGACCGGCCTGATCGGCGGCGAGCGCCTGTTGCTGGCCACGGCTGGGGCGCGCGAGGTGACGCACGCGGATGCGCCGCAGCTCTTCAACGTGGTCGCGGAAATGCAGATTGCCGCCGGCCTGCCGGCGATGCCGCGGGTGTTCATCATAGATAATCCGGCGCCCAACGCCTTCGCCGTCGGTCTGAATCCGGAGCGCGCGGCGGTGGCCGTGACCACGGGTTTGCTGGCGCGCCTCAACCGCGACGAACTCCAGGGCGTCATCGCCCACGAGCTGGGCCACATCGCCAACCGCGATACGCTGTTCATGACCCTGGCCGGCGTGACCGTCGGCGCGATCATCATGCTGGCCGATTTGTATGTGCGCGGCCTGCGGTTCGGCGGTGGGCGCGGCCGGCGGTCGTCCTCCGAACGCGGCGGCGGCCAGGCGGCGGCGATCATGATGATCGTGGCGCTGGTGCTCTCGATCCTCGCGCCGCTGCTGGCGCAAATCCTTTATTTGGCCTGCTCGCGGCGCCGCGAGTACCTGGCGGATGCATCCTCCGCCCTGTTCACGCGCTATCCCGAGGGCCTGGCCTCCGCCCTGGAAAAAATTGCGGGCCTGCAGGGCGGGCAACTGGAGGTCAGCCGCGCCGTGGCGCCGATGTTCATCGTCAATCCGCTGGCCGCCGCCGGCTCCGCCGCGAACGTGTTCAGCACGCATCCGGCGACGGAGGACCGCATCCGCGTCCTGCGCAGCCTGGGCCAGGACGCCTCGTTCGCCGCTTACGAGGCGGCCTATCGGCAGGTGCACGAGGGCCGCGGCGTCATCGGCGCCCGCAGCCTGGGCGCCGTCGTGCCGGCCACCGTGCGCGAGCCGTCCGCCGCGGCGCCCGCCGAACCAGGGCAGCAATGGCGCGCCGCGCACCAGATTCTGCAGCAGGCCAGCGACTACCTCGCCATCCCCTGTGCTTGCGGCGTTACGCTCAAGGTGCCGGCCGACTTTGGCCGGCCCCAAGTTGCCTGTCCGAAGTGCGGCACGGTCCATCCGCTGCCGCCGGGGTTGGGTGCGGATGTCGCGCGGAGCTGAAGGAACCGTGGGGAATAACAGGCATTCTTCGAAAATCATGAGCGGTCTTAAATCCGAATATCGAAGCACAAAACCCGAAATAAATTCGAAATTCAATAAATTCCAGCATTGGAAACCAT
>CAIQIC010000013.1 GCA_903871765.1 uncultured Lentisphaerota bacterium | reverse complement strand
TTGCGGATCATGACCTGATTCCGAACGCGATGCAGGACGCGCCAAGTGGTCGTGCCGTCCGTCACGTCGCCGTCCGTTGGCACGGCAAACAGCACGGTGTCGCTGTTGCCCGCCGAAACGCACCAGAGCGTCTGGTTGCTTTCCAAGATGAACTTGCCGTAGGCGTTGGCCGCGCCGGTGGCCCAGCGGTTTGTCGTCTGCTGGCCGACATCCGGCAGGATGAGGACGCTGGTGGCCCCGATGACGATGTTGGCGGGCTTGTAGTTGACGAAGCTCGCCGCGTACACGGTGGCCGCTGCCGCCAGGGCCGCGACCGCGATGCTGATTCTTTTCTTCATGGTCTTGCTCCTTTTTACCAGCGGCCCGCTTCCGCGTGCATGGGGTAGCGGGGTACGCCGCGAATGTCTCGATTCTGTTGATATTTGTCACGGTCCAGCGCGATAGCCATGGCCGCGTCGCCGTCCTTGGTGGGCGGCAAGTTCTGCCAGTCGCGGATGTCGTCGCTCAGATAGCCCACCAGCGCCGTCGTGGCGCGGTCAATGGGGAAGGTCACGGTCGTCCAGTTCAGCACGGTGAAGGGCACGAAGCGCGTCAGCGCCCAAATGCGGTACACCTGCGTGGCGTCCGTCGTGGCGATGTTGATGCGGGCGCGGCGGCACCCGGTGGTGGGGTCGTCCGCCATGATCTCGTAATACGCCTGCGAAAGTTGGTCGGGGGTCAGCGCGCCGATGACTTCATCCTGGCTGAATATCGGGTAGCCGTCCGGGTAGATGTCAGGGGTGGACGTATCGGTGATCTTGCGGATGGCGCGCACGATGTCCACCGTCGCTGCAAAGGTGATGATGCCGGTCGTGCCGTTGGGCTGGATGGTGAAGCTGTCCACCTTTTCGTTGTCCCATGAGCGCATGTTCCAGATCATGTCGCCGCGGGCGTTCAGGCGCGAGAGCACGAAGTCGCGCAGCACGGTGTCGGTGTCCAGCGTGGACGCCGGCCAGCCCAGCGCCCGTTGCAGGGCATCCACCGCGATAGCTTTGCCGGTGCGCGCGCTCATTTCTTCTTCTTATCGCTCCACGGCCCCATGGGCTTGCCGGGATTCTTGGAGTTGTAGATTTTCGCAGCCGATGTCTTGGCATCCTTCTCCGGGGTGCCCTTGCCGATTAGCTGGTCACGGATCGCTTCGTACATCTTTGGCATGGTTTCCTTTCCCGCGCCCGCCGCAAGGATGGGACTCGCGGCGGGCACAGGGTTGATTTACTACTTCCACACCTCGAACATGCCGTTGATGGACGTGCTGCCCGTCCCGACCGCCTTGACGGCAATCGGCATCTCCGGGTTGCTGACGCCCTGATAGGTGGCGTTCAGCACGTTCGTCGTCTGCGTGGCGCTGACGATGGCGTTGCTTGACACGATGTACACCGCGCCCCGCGCGGCCAGCGCGCAGGAAGCCGTGTTCGTGATGCGGACGCAATAATCGTTAATGGCCGCATTGTTGGTATGAATCGTGGTATCGTATCCGGTGATGTTGAAGAGCGTCGGCGTACTGCCGCTCACGCAGATCATGTAATCATTGGACCCGATGGTATGCCCCTGGATCGTGCCGGCCGGGTCGCATTGCAGCCACAGCGAGGTCGCTGATTGTGCCGCGTTGCTGCCGACCGTCTTGAAGCTCGGCGCATACTTGTTGATGGCCGTGAGCTGGTTGGTGTCGCACGTCGCCGACAGGTTCATCAGCGCAATCCGGCCCGCCTGCGGCATGATGACTGCCGTAGAATTCGTGCTGGACGACACCGCGTAGAACATGCCCGCATTGACGATTTCCAGCCCCGCGGCCAGAACGATACCCGCCAGAGCGCACACCGCAAGCATAACAATTAGGATTTTCTTCATGGTCGTATTTCCTTTATCCTTGGTTGTTGCGCTTAGGTCAGACCCGGTGTCGCATAGGCTTCGCCATTGCGAACCGCACCCACCAGCGTGTAGCACCAGTTGGTGTTGAGGATCATGGACTGGAACGGAACCATGTAGCCGAGCGTCAGAACCTTGCCCGTGGTGCTGATGTCCTGAACCTTGAACGACGGACGGCCCGCGTTCTCGCCGCCGAGCCGCAGGTAGCCGAAAGCGTCCTGGCCGAACACCTGGCAAACATGCAGTTGCCCGGTGAGGTCCAGCACGTTGTCGGTGCCGACCGCCAGAATCCACGGCTCGTCATCCACGACGAAGCGGAAGCCGGCGTAGTCCGCGACCTGGCCCTTGAACATGGTGTTCTTGTCGCCCTGCTGGCGCTTCACCACATCGAAGTACTCCTTGTCGCGTTCCAGGTCGGCCTGCACGGCTTCGCTGATGACCGCCACGTACTTGCCGTCAATCTTCTGCGCCCCGCGGGCCGACAGGTTGACGCGCAGCTTGCGGAAGTCGTCCATGGTCAGGTAGTCGTTGGCCGTCATGCCACCGAAGCTGCCCTTCCCGTTGGCATAGGCCCGCGTGGGCGTCTGGAACGTGAAAGACGTGCCGTACAGCGTAACCGTGGCTTCCGGGTAGGCCCAGAAGTTGGGATACGTGCCATCGTTGATGCCAACGGTGGCACCGCTGCTGTTACGATAGCCGGGCTGGGCGCGGCCCATGACGAACGCCGCCTGAACCGCCCGGTTCAAGTAGCGTTGCAGGGACTCAAAGGCGAGGTCTTTGAAGTCCTTGGCGAGATCAATCCACGAAGTCATCTGCGTCTGCGTGGTGATCCCGGTGTGGTCGTTGATGAACTCCACGGGCACGTTGATCTGCGTGTAAGCCAGCGCCGCGTAGGACAGCGGATCGGTCGTGTCCTTCGCAACTTCCGGCTGACGCAGCTTTTGACGCCGCGTGAACTTCACATACTGGCCTGCCATCTTGGGCAGGTTATACTTGGAGCCGTACGCACTGTTGGCGAGCGGAGTTTGGAACTCGCGCTCGGCCAGGTACGCCTTTTCCAAGTAACGCTCAACCAGCGTTAGGCCACCAGTCGGGTCCGACGGTGTCCCCACGACAGTTGAATAACTATTGGGAGTGGGCATTGTTTATCCTCTGCGCCCGGACAACGGTATGTTGCCGCGGTCGCGTAATTCTTGTTCAAGTTGCTCGACTTCCGACGCGGCCCCCTTGTCGCCCGGTGACGGGTGATTCCCGCCGCCGGCCGGGGTGCGTTGCCGGTCCAGTTTCTCCTTGAGCGCGTCAGCCTCCTTGGCCTTAGCCGCCAGCCCCTGCGCGTTGAACATTTCCACCGCGACGGGGATGATCTTCTCCGGCCAGCTTGGATCGCTCATCAGCGGGTACAGCGCCAGCTTCTCGGTGACGTTGCCATCGGCATCCAGCCGCGCGACGTACTTCTCCCTGAAGTCGGCCAGGAACTTGAACAGCGCCGAATCGGTCTGCTTCAAGTCCGGGTGCTGCTCCGTGATGCGCTGCAAACTCGCGTCGTTATCCGTGCGCCACTTCTCCGTCTGCTGCCGTTCGCCTTCGAGGGCTTCCCGCGCTTGCAGGGCGCGGTCAAGGGCCGGGGCCAGTTCCTCGCGGGCGAGCGCCAGAATGTTCGCCGAATCCTCGCCCAGCTCTCCGCGCTCTGCCATGGCGATGACCTTGCGGACATCCTCCACGGGCATGGCGCTGATGGCGGCTTTCGCCGCGCTGGTCGCGCTGGCTGCATTCTCCGCCTTGCCGGTCAGCGCGTCGTTCAACTGCTTGAACGCCTGCTCTGGCGGCGTGGCGGGGGCGGGCGGTGACACCTTGGCTTGAAGCTCCGCAATCGTCCGCTCCATGGCGGCTTGTTTCGCGGAAGCATCTTTCAAGGCAGTTCGCATATTTGCGAAAGCCTTGTTGCTGGGGGTATCGTCGTCCTTTGGCGGTATCGTGGTCGGTTGAGCCGGCTCCGGTGGCTTGGGCGGCTGGTCGCCCTTGGGCTTGTCGCCGGTGACGGCGGCAGGCTCCTTCACAGCGGTTTTTTGCGCGGGCGGCTCAATGTCATGGATCAACCCCCGATCCTTCAACTCCCTCTCCAAATCGGCAAGCTGCGGCTCGGCGGCTGCGGTCTGCGGCGGTGCATCCAATACTGCTGTTTCTTCGCTCATGGTTTCGTTTTCCTTTTCTCTCCTCGCGCATTACACCGGCGCGGTCGGGTAAATTAAGCAGGCTGCGCGTCCTCCTGTAGGGTAGTATGCTCCGCATCAGCGGCGCTGGTATCAGGTGTTGGGGATTGCAGCCTGAAAATGTAGGCGCGCAGGGCCAGCTCGCCGGAGATGAAATCCTGCGAGTGCGCGGCCATGGCGGACGTGAAAATGGCGTCATCCAGCATCAGGCGCAGCTTGTGCCCCGTGTTGGTGGTCCAGAAGTGGCGCATGTAATCGCCGTCGCCCGTGGTCCAGTCCACACCCGGCTCCCGCAGCACGATGGGGTCACGCCGCAGCAGGCGGTGCAATAGCTTTTGGATTCTGTTTTTCATACAAAATGTTGGCGAGCTGTTCCACGCCCGCCATGCGCTTCTCCAAGTCCTGCCCGCCCGCGGCGAGCTGCTGGATGGCCTGCTGGATGGCGGCGAGCGCGGTGGCGAAGTTGGTGGCCTGCGCGCCGCTCGGTATCCAGCCCTGCGTCATGCGGGAGTCCCACGCGGAGTTCACGCAGCGCATGGCCGACATGAAATCGAAGCCGGTCTGCTGCGCGTAGGTCGCGTTGAACTGGAACATCTGCATGAATCGGCCAAGCTGGGTGTCGGGGTTGAGCGTTTTCGCGCTGCTTGCTGGTATCAGCATGACCCGCTTGGCGTAAATGTCAGGTTGAAGGGCCGATGCTGGCGCGGAGGGATTACCTGCGGATGCTGGGGAAATCATCGGCAGGGGGAGCGTGAGACGCGCCATATCGGCCCAAAGCATTTGACACAATTCCGCCATCGGCTCGTTGAAGCGGTCCACGCTGGCGCTGGATACCAGGCTACCGCGCTGGTCCTCGGAGTCGATTTCCGTGGCGGACTTCTGCACCTTGCGCGTTTCGCTCATGCGCGTCGAGTAGTTATACACGCCATTCGCGCCCACCCGCCGGCCCGCCGTGGCCTTGAAGTCGTTTCTCGAAAATGAGAATTGCTGCGGGATGTCGGGCGGCTTGACGAAGTCCACGCCATCGGGGAGGACGCTGCCAGGGGTGAAGTTGACGTTCTGGCTGTTCTGCACGTTGCCCTTCAGCAGCGGCGTCAGGAAGAACTCGATCATCGTGGCCTCGGCGTTCCGCATGGCCGTGGCCCCGATCTGCTCGTCCATGACGAGGTGGCCCGCGCCCCGGCTGTCGTACCAGCGGCAACTGCGCTGCTCGTAGCGGAACTGCACGAAGGGCCACGGCTTGTCGGCCCCTACGGTTTCCACGACGTTCGCCACCATGACGGCCTTCTGCTCGTTCAGCGCGGCGGCGGCCAGCGCGGGGTCCGCGATGGTAGTGCCGTTCTCGCGCCAGGGGAACTCCGCGAAGGGCATTTCGGGCAGGTCCGGGCAGAACACGCTGACCATGCGCCGGCCGTCAATCAGCTCTGGATTGCGCGCGGCATCGGTTTCGTCGGCGTAGCGGTACACTTCCCACACCACCAAGTATTCCGTCGTCGAGGTCGTGATTCCAACCAGCGTTTTCGTCTTCTGGTAGGTGTCCTGTTCGATGCCCGTGGTGCGACCCGTCAGGTCGTCCTTGCGCTTGGCGACGGTAAGCGCCCGCTCTACGGCGGCTTCGTCCCATGATTTCTCCTTGGCGACCCGCCGCACGTCGCGGGGCGTGTAGCGCAGCACGTCGCAAACGTAATCGCTGTCCTGCAAGTGCTTGGTATCGCACGGCACGATGATGTCCAGAATGTCCTTGGCGAGAAAGTCCGAAATGAGCCGCTGCATGATGGGCGAGAAGGTGCGCGTCAGCTTCGCCACGCTGAAGCCGCGGGCGTTCTTGCAGTCCAGCAGCTCTTCGATCTTGGCGCGGCCCTGCGGCACGATGAAGCGCATGTAGCTGTCGAATGCCACCTCGATGTCGGCGCGCTGCTCCGGCGTCATGTCGTCCAGCGGCGCGACGTGGCAGACGCGCGGGGCGTTGAACAGCATGGATATTTCCTGATCCGTCTTCTCGCGCACCACGTCGTCAATGACCATCTCCACATAGTTGGGCGCGCCGGGATAGGGCTTGGTCTTGTAGCGCGGGCGGTAGCCCAGGCGGCGGCGGATGATTTCCTCATCCTTGCGCGACCATTCGGTGCGCGCCGTCAGGTCGCGGATGACCTTTTCCTTTAATTCGCTGTACGTCGTGATGCTGCCGTCAATCATGTTCTACCGATAGCACACTTTCGCAGTTTGTCAAATTCTAAAATTAAAGAATTTGACAATGTGAGAAAATGGGGTATCAATACGGCATGGCATTGAACGTCACAATTCTTCAAGCGCACCTGAATCCGCTGAACGCGAAACTGATGGAAGTGGCCGACGCGCCGTTCTTCCCAGACAAGGAAATCCACATCGAATACCGCGGCATCCCGCGCTCCGCCTTGCAGGACTGTCTGGATGCGCTGGGCGATAAATGCTGGGCCACGCAGTTCGTTTCGCCCGCCACCGCCTACACCGTGACGAACCCGGTGGTGGGCACCGTGCCGTTCACAGGGCTGTACCGCAACGTGCTGGGCAGCATCAAAGCCGTAGAGGAACCGCGTGACGAGGAACGCCACGCCGAGCCGCGCTACAAGATTTTGCAGACCTTGCGCCAGGGCTGGGCCACCACCATCAATCTTGACGAAGGGCGATTGACCAACCCCGGCGGGCTTGAAGTCCTGCCGTTTGAGGCCGTGCTTGAGTTTCCCAACATGGCCGGCTTGACGGTATCGGCCATCGCCGCGACGGCCGTTGACCTGTACCCCACGCCCGCTCCAGCGTCCATCCCGTTCACCATCCGCGGCGAAACGCAATCAGGCACATGGTATCTGCACCGCTCGCGCTACAAGCACGTTGAGGACGGCAGCGGAGTCGTTGAGTTGAAGTACACCACGGAGCCGGAAACCGTGGACAAGACCATCCAGCAGAACCGCTTTGAAAGCGTGGTCGAAACCTACACGCATGATCACGACCCCCTGACCGCCAAGACGGACCTCGATACCAAAATGGCGTCCGCCACCGGCAAGACCAAGACCGGCGAGATCCATCAGGATGAAGATAAAATCTGGATCAACGTCACCCGCGTTACCACCGCCGCAGCCGTGCAGCCCGTCGAAACCGTGCAGACGGTGGACGCCTTCAAGACCGAGGAAAGCGCCACGGATAAGAACGTCACGGACGCCGGGACACCGCCCACTCCGCCCGCTGCGCTATCGCCCGTTACCGGCCAAGTCGTCAGCATCACGAAGCAAAAGACCGAGTTCCCCGGAATATCGAATCTCACCAAGAAGATTGTCGAGGCCGTCAGCGTGCCCGCCGCCACCACCGCGCTGACCACTGACGCCTTTACGCAGCGGCGCGAAGCCACGGACAAGAACGCCGCGACAGGTGCCGCGGCCCCCACACCACCGACCGCGCTGGCCGAGGTGTCTGGCGCTATCGCCACGGAGCGCCGCGTCAAGACGGAGTTCCCCGGCAAGGATGACATCACATCTGAAATCGTGGTTGCGCGTTCTGTCGCCACCGCCATTCAGCGCACCATCATCAACGCCTTGGAGCGTAGCGCCACAGAGGAAAACCGCAATGCCGCTTCTGGAGATGCACCGCCGACGCCGACCCTGCCGCTGGTCAATACGCAGGTCGCCGGCCAGGCCATCACCATAACAGTTGAAAAGACGCAGTTCCCCGACAAGTTCAACAAGACCAAGCAGGTATCGGAGGCCATCGCGGTGGACAGCGGGTGGGTAACGTTCCCCGGCCGCTATGGCAACAACAAGACGCGCATCGTCGAGAACGACACGCTTGCCAACATCGCCGTCGCCATCGCGGACGGCACTAGCGGCTTTGACGTGTTCTGCCTCCTGAGCGCCACGCAGTATTTTCAGCGATACACCGCCCACCTGCACGCAACGATCATTTACGAGAATCCGCACCAGAACGATTGGACGAACTTTACGGAAGAAGGAACCGGCTCCAAGGATTACATCGTAGGAGGAAAGGCGTACACCGTTCCGATAGCGTGGGGAATCAAGCAGTCATCCAGCCACGCGGCCTGCAAGACGTGGCTGGCAACAGGATCGCCAGTCAAGGCAAACCCAAAGATCAGCAGCATCAACGGCGGGCGCCACTTCAAGGCGACGTACCTGACCATCACGGCATCGCCAACGGAAATCTGACATGGACAATCAGCAGCATCAAGCACCGCCGCCGCTCCCCAGCGGTGAAGCCGTGGACGCCGGCACCAGCGACCCGGAGATTTTGCAGGCCGACCACAGCGCGCAGCTTGAACACCTCGAAGCTGCCGTCGCGCAACTTCAAGACGAATTGCTTGGCCGGAAAGAAGACCCGCCCGACGCGGGCACGGAAAC
>CAIQIC010000012.1 GCA_903871765.1 uncultured Lentisphaerota bacterium | reverse complement strand
CCTGCATTGCCAAGGGTCGATCTTTCAAGCTGCTGGCTTGGTCGACGAATACCGCGACGAAATCCGCGCCAAGTGGAGCGAAGAAGGCTTTAACATTGCAGAGTTAGCCGCGCTCAATTACACGGATTTTGTGCAGGTGAAAGGCTGACCATGACCTTGCTTCTCATTCTCTTGCCCCTAGTGCTCGGCCTCGCCGGCCTGGGGGTCCTCATTCACCACGCCACCAAGGCGCCGAATGGCTGCGAGGATCCGTTTGACGGGTTTATCCGCTGTGCGGATTGCGCCCTTTGGTGCGATGGCGTTTGCCAGAAAGGAAAACATGAAAACCACCGTTAGGGATTTGGTGCAATTCGTAGACTCGCCCACTGAGGCGAAACTATTGCTAGACGGATCCGCGATGCCGCGCGTTATTCAGGAATTCTCTGCGGCCATTGTTGGCGCGAAGATAACAGCCGCCGGCTATCTGATCTTGCACGGAACCGCTGTTCCAGCGCTGCGACTGGATAATGGCGAATGGATTACCGCGCAATGCGACGACGAGGACAACGGCCCCGGAGTGCTGGCGCTGGAAAGCGGGCCCATCCTTTGCCAAACGTCGCCCCGCAATCCGCCAAGCCATTGGAAGGTTTTCAAGCCATGACGCACTCCGCCATCGTTCGCACGGAAGCCGGTTTGCGCGTGCACCGCTTTCCGACGCCGGCCGACGCTGCCCGCGTTGCCCAAGCCCGGGAGGTTGCCGGCGAGGTAATTCTCGCGGAGCCGCCGAACCCAAGGGACCTCCGGCGGCTTGCGTTTTGGTCGACCAGGCGCAGCATGGATGCCCGCGGAACCGTTTGACCATGCTCTCCGAAGATTTCTACCGCCAGGATGCCGAGGCCGCGACCCAGGAAGAGGCGCGGCTTTTGCGTTGGCGTTGCAGACCGATCGACCCAGGGACCTCCGGCCGGAGGACAAAAAAGAAGCTTGCGCAAAGCGTGAGCATCTGATTCAAGGGGGAATGGACACACCACCCCCACCGGGCAACGGCACCATGCACGACTTTCAGGCGGCGAAGATACGGGAGCTGGAGGAGAAGCTGGCCTCGTCTGACCGGCAGCGCAAGGCGGCGGTCGAGGCGCTGGGAGACGCCCTATCCGTAATCAAGTCCTGTGGGCCTGAAGACCCCGATGATGCTGACGTTGGATGCAGTTTATCACGAGCAATAGACAGGATTGAAGCCGCGCTCGCGGCGCAACCGTCAACACCTGAAACCATGAACCCTGAACCGAACGCAACGGAACCGACGCTGATTGAGCACGCACTCACCATGCAGCAATTGGCTGCCGAGGTGATGGCAGCATCAGAGGCCGAGAAACTAAATGCCACGATCCGCCGCCTAGAGTCCGAGAACGCCGATCTAAGGAAGGCGGTCACAAGTATTCACGCCGACTGGACGCGAGATTACGCCGAACTCGCCGCCCTGCTCGGAGAGGTGGCTGAACTGCGCAAAGAGGCTGATTTTGAGAAAAGCGCCCGGGAAGCCCACCAGATTGAAGCAGTCGCCCT
>CAIQIC010000011.1 GCA_903871765.1 uncultured Lentisphaerota bacterium | reverse complement strand
TGTGCATAAATTGGCAGCATTACCGACCGCAAGAAGTGCGGCATGATTAACAGGAGACGAGGAGCGCGCGAAGTTAAGGCGTGGTTCAATAGGGCAGGACGGTTGTCCTGTCCGCCCCGAAGATTGATTTACCCTGTGTCTCGTTTCATACCCCATCTTTCGCCCGCCACCCCCGAAGCGCCGACATTTTTCGTTCCACCCAGCCGCACCTCTTCTGTAACGTCCGGCGGGCGAATGTCGGCGTCTTGGGCGTACCGCTTGCCGTGGCCGCGCTGGCATGGGGGCGAACGTCGCCTTTGTGCGACGCACTCCGGAGGCGTCTGGATGTCACCTTGGACGGCTGCCGCGGCCCGTGCAATCTGGGTGGCCTCTCTTTTCGCCGGCGCCGTCCGGCTCGATGCACAAACTGCGCCCGCCAATCAGTCTGGTTCGCCTGACAATACGATGGTCGTCAGAGGTGTCTTCGACACGCCGCTCCCCAATACGGAGCCCAAAGGCAGACTGCGCGTGACGATTCGCCCGCCCATCGGCGACATTCTTGATCGCAGTTATCTGCGGGTGCCGGTTGAAGGCATCCTCGGCCTGACCCAGAATTGGGATGTGACCGGCGACGCGACCGGCTATTTTTCGCACGGCCTGGGTTCGGAGAGCCTGTTTCGCCAGATCGGCATCGCTTCGGCTCACGTCGGGACAAAATACCGGCTCGGCGATATCATCGGGAAGGGCTGGGACACTGCGATTGGCGGCGGATACTTGACGCCGGTGGATCACCCGCCGGCCGACAGCACCGACGGGCTCAGACACACCCGCAGCTTTGTGACCTTCGCGCGCCCGCTGGATCGCCATCCGGAGATCCGATGCTTTTCCAGTGTCATCGCGGATTTTGTGCAGAAAACCTCAGTGAGCAGCCAGTGTCAGGAAAACGAGCTGCGCGACAATAATCTGCGATTCGCTGCGGGGTTGGTGTGGGATTATCCGCGCGTGCGTTACTCGTTGGAGGCGGTCTACGCCACGACGCGCCTTCTCGGCAGCACCCATCACGACGTGTTCGGAGTGTATCCTGGAATCATCATCAAAATTCCCGATCGCTTCACATTCTGCGCCCGCGGCGAATGGCAGGCCGGCATCGGCGCGAAGGCCGAGTTCGGTCCCGACGGCAGTCATTTTGGCCTTTTCGGGAAGATCAAAATCAACTTCGAATTCAAACGGTTATTCCGCTACAACACGAAGCCTGCCGCCGCGCGCGGACCGACGGCGACGACCGCCGCTGGCATGTAGGCCTCTTCGCGGACGACTCGGGAAATTTTCCCAACACCGGTTCCCCCTGTTCAAAGAGACCTGGGCCCATAAGGCACTGCTGGATCTGACCTGGTGCGAGGGACCAGCCCGAACCTTAAACCGGCGCAGCGCGTACCAGCGGCCGCACCCCCGTCACCCCGGCATGAGCCGCTACCAAGGGCGGGGCATCAGCCGGCGCTCATTGGACGCGCTCGCCAGTTGCGGAGAAATAGCGGTTTGGCTGGGGCCACCGGGCGTCGTGGTTCGGTCGCCGTCGCGAACCGGTGCACCAGATTCGGATCGGCCACACGCGCGAAAGCGGCGCGGAATATCTCCCGGTCGATATCATGCACGAGGAACGACATCTTGGCATAGGTATACGCCCAGTCTTCGACGAGTCGGGGAAACAACAGGAACGTATGCGGCACCTCGTAGATGGCCAGCGTGTGCACCAGACGGAAGAACATCTCGGCCAGCACCGCCTTCTGCTGCCTGGAGTCACTCGTTTTCCACAGCCCGCCGGGCTTGGTGCCATTGAGCCCGCCCACGCGTGCACGGCTGAGCGCCGCCTCCTCCAAGTCGCGGAGCGGGATGTAAACATGATCGAACACGAAGCGCTGGTTGGCGATGATCTCTCCGAGGGTGTCGCACAGCGCGGGATTCTTGATGATATACGGCGTAGGTGGCGCCTCACGCCAGAGGGAGCGAATCATGTGCTTGGGCTGGCGCACCCAATCCCGGATCGTAGCCTTCGATCGCGGCAGCTCGTGCTCCAAGCCGGCCCGGCAGTGCACGTCGACGCCGCGTTGCGCCTCTTCCACGGTGTAGCCCGTATCGAGCCCCAGCTCGGTGAGCAGTCGGACCAGGAAGGTCGTACCTGCCCGACCCGTGCCGGTGATTAGAACTTTATGTGAAGTGTCCATGGTGAGCCTGCTACCGGCTGGAACGACGCATCCGGAGATGTCGCCGGTACAGGTGGAGACGCGATTACATTCCCTTATGTTACATAGAATTCGTAATTATTCCACCAACCCCCTTGGATTTCCCTCCTTCTTGCCGTTGAGGGATTTCGGCCGGCGCAACGCGCATTCATGCGGCCATTGCGGCGTGCCGGTTGAGGATTGGGGGCTTGCTCAAGACGCTTTCTGCATGCTGAGAACATCTTCAGAGTGAGGCGGGGGCCAGCCGGGGTGGCTCGCGTTGCTGATTGCGATCGTGGTCGGCCTTGCCGGTTCGGACCGCCGCAAACTGAAACCGGCGCGAGCTTGGGCTGGGGTTACGCCCTCGTCTCCATCGCAGCCCCCGGGAGACAGCCTTCCGTGCGGTCAATCCCGGTACGGCACCGTGTAATTGGCGTCGACGGTGTAACCCCAGCGCTTGATGTAGGCCTCCGCCGGCAGGAATTCGTCGTGCGCCTCGGCCAGTTTTCTTTCCAAGGTGGCGGCAAGTTCCGCTTGCAGCCGGGCCGCTTCCGGCCGGCCGACAAGATTGGTCCGCTGGTACGGATCCGTTTCGTTGTCGAACAGCAGCCAGGGGCCGGTGAGGTCACGCACATAGGTATAGCGCCGGGTGCGGATGCCGCGAAATTCCCGGCCACCCTCCCTGCGGGCAAATTGGCCAAACGGAGCGGCGCAGCTCAGCAACGCCACGCCGTCTGAAGGGTCCTTGCCGCCCCGGAGGTAATCGCTGTAATCCCGCCCCTCCACCGTGGTGGGGATCGCTACCCGGCACAGGCCGAGGATGGTTGGCATGAGGTCTTCCGAGTTGACGAGCGCATCAAGGCGAAGGGGCTCCACCCCCAGCCCGGCCGGCCAATGCAGAAGCAGGGGTATCCGGATCGATTCGTCATAAACGTTCTGCTTGTTCCGGCCCCCATGGGAGCCGAGCATGTCACCGTGATCGGACAAGAAAATCAGCAGGGTGTTTTGCTCCAGACCGGTCTCCTGGAGCGCGGCCCACAAGGTGCCGACACAGTCGTCTAGCGCGCTGCAGTGGGCGTAATAGCCCGCGAGCATCTGACGGGCGCCGGCGCCCATTGCTGCGGGCACGTTTGGGCGCAGCACGAGCTTCTCCGGCGAATACCGCGTGCGGTAATTCGCCGGCGCGGTGTCGTACGGCGCATGCGGCGGACCCCAAGCCAGGACAAGAAAAAACGGCCGATCCGAGCCTGCATTGGCGCGCACATACCGCACTGCGTCGTCCGTCTGGGCAATCGCATCGTAGCCCTGCCACTGCTGCTTGTCCGGCCCATCAGCGTAGTAGGGTGAGTGGTTGTAATCATGGGTGGCCTCCAGCGCTTTCCAGTAGTCGAAACCCTGTCGGCGATCGCGCGGAATGAAAACAGAGCGGTCGCCCCCATTCAGGTGCCATTTGCCGATAAAACCGGTGTTGTAGCCCGCCGCCCCGAGCACCTTCGCGATACTGACCGCCTGCGGATTGAGCGGCACATCGTTCAGAAACACGCCGTGCGTGAGCGGCCGCTGCCCCGTGAGCAGCGAGGCCCGCGATGGACAGCACACCGGCATGCCGGCGACGGCGTTGACACAGACAATGCTCGTACGCGCCAAGCGGTCGAGGTGCGGGGTCTGCACATTCGGATCGCCGGCAAAGCCGAAAGCCTGGGCCCGCCACTGATCGGCCAGTACAAAAACAATGTTGGGCTTTTTCTTATCCTGCCCGGCCATCCCGGAATACGGCGCGGACAGGCCCGGATCCATCACAGTGCCTGATGCGACCGTTAATGGCAGGATGCCCAGATAGCCTAGCTTTATCATTTGATGGTTAATTGATAAATTGCTGAATAGTGAGCCGGCTTGACTCCAGATCCTTTGCATGGCATTGAACCGTTATACTGCCTTTACCCTTTGGCCGGATGGTCAGCAGCAACCTCCCTTCATGGGCTTCCCGTTTGTTTTGTTTGTACAATTCATGACTGAACTGGTTTCCC
>CAIQIC010000010.1 GCA_903871765.1 uncultured Lentisphaerota bacterium | reverse complement strand
GTGGCGCCGCCTCGCTTGCGTGCGCCAAACCAGCGCGACAACACAGGGTTGATATACACGCAATAAGGGGACATTTCTATCGAGCTCAAAATGGGGACATTTCTAACGAGTCTTGACACCCCTCCGGCAGCCCGTGCCACAATGGCTCAAAAGCCGGACGTTGGCCGTCACACTGCCGGAGAAGACCTATTTTCTGGCCTTGGAGTATGCGGTGCAGCAGCGCGGCCCACTGCTGACCGACGAGGCGATCATCCGGGCTTGCAGCGTGCAGGCCGGCGCTATCCGGGCGCGTGCTTTCATGCGGTGGCTGCCGGTGTCGCGGCGCGGCTTTCTGAGGGCGGACCGATGAGTCGGTTTTCAAATCTCGAATTGGAGGCTCAGGGCCAAGCGCCAACGCCTGGGGCGGCGCCGCCCGACGGCGAGCCGATCCGGGACAAGTACTACTTCCAGGAGCGCGCCGTGGCGGCCTGGCAGGCCGGGAACTTTGAGGAAGCCCTGTTGAAGTTCGCACGCAGTCTGGAGGAAGACAGCACCTTTTTCGTCGGCTGGCTCGGACAGGTGCGCATGCTCATTGAGCTGGAGGAGTATCCGGAGGCCGTGGTTTGGGCGGACAAGGCGCTCGAGCTGTTTCCCGATCAACAGGACCTGCTCAGCGCCAAAGCCCTGGCGCTGCTCGCACAAGGGGATGTGAGCCAGGCGCAGAAGCTGTCGGACGCGGCGGTCGCCCGGGAAGGATTGACCTATTACGTCTGGCTGGCCCGCGCCGAGATCCTGCTGGCCCGCAAGAGCAGCGTCGCGCAGAACTGCATTCACAACGCCATTCGTAGCGCGGGGAACGACGCGCCGACGGCCCGACTGGAAGCGGGCCGCGTGCTCCTGCGCGCCGGCGACGCGGGCTCGGCCCAGGCGTATCTGACCGAGGCCGTGCAGGCGCTGCCCCATTCGGCGCTGGCCTGGTACGAACTGGGCCAATGCCAGAGCGCGCTGGGCTTTCGGGAGGCCCGTGCGGCGTTTGCCCGTTGTCTGGTGCTGCGCCCGTCCTGGCCGAAAGCGCATGCCGCCGCGCGGAGTGTGCCCAAGCGGGGGTTGTTCGCGTGGTTGCGACGCTGAGGAGGGAAACATGCCGGTCACGAAATTGATGCGGCGGATTCTGGAAACCGCCCGCAATGAAGAGGCTTCCGACATCCATCTGGTGGCTGGGCTCCCGCCGGTATTTCGCGTGCAGGGTGAACTCGTGCTGGCCGATATCACGCCGCTGTCGCGCCAAGACACGGCGAGCATGGTCCATGACCTGCTCAACGCAGAGCAACGTCAAGCGTTCGAGCGCGACTGGCAACTCTCCTATTCCTTTTACGATGAAGCCCTGGGACGCTTCCGTGTCTCCATTTACTACCACGCGGGCAATCCGGAGATGTCCATCCGCGCCATCGTGCCGCACATCAAGACGCGGCAGGAACTGAGGTTGCCCGAGGTGTTGGAGACACTCACCCGTAATCCGAGCGGCCTTATTTTGGTCACCGGCCCTACCGGCAGCGGCAAGACCACGACCCTGAACTACATGATCGACCTGATCAACAGCGACCGCCGTTGCAAAATCATCACGATCGAGGATCCGGTGGAATACGTCCACCAACGCAAGAAAGCCGTCATCGTCCAACAGGAACTGTATACCGACGTGAAGTCCTTCTCCGCGGCCCTGATCCACGTCCTGCGGCAGGACCCTAACGTCATCTGCGTGGGCGAAATGCGGGACTACGAGACGACCGCCACGGCGCTCATGGCGGCGGAGACGGGTCACCTGGTGCTGGCCACCTGCCACACGCCCAGCGCCAGCCAGACGGTGGAGCGCATTGTTTCCGTATTCCCGCCGTATCAGCAGCCGCAAGCGATCGTGCAGTTGGCCAACAGCCTGCGGGGGATCATTGCGCAACGGCTCGTGCCCACCACGGGCCCGAGCACGCGGCTGCTGGCGGTGGAGGTGCTGGTGGCCAATGCCGCCGTACGGCACTGCATCCGTGAGAACGAACTCCATCAATTGCCCAACATGATCCAGACGGGCAAACAGGACGGTATGCAGTCCATTGACGACTGCCTGCTGCAGATGTATCATGCCGGCGAAATCACCGCCGACACCGCCATCAGCAACTCCAACGATCCCGCCGACCTGCGCAGCCGCATCACCGCTCGCTAAAGCCGAGGGACAGTAAAGCCGAAGGTCAGGACGGAACATGTAACAGAGGCGCAAAGCCCGTGTGCGTCTGGTCGACCGCGAAGCCGATCTTCGGACGAATGCGCGGTGGCAATGACCGATGGAAATATGGGGGATGAAACCATGGGAAAATTCAGCATCCTTTCTGCCGTCATAGCTCTGTTGCTAATGCTGGGATGCGTCGGCGGGCTGGCCGCGGAAGGCACCACGAACAGCCCGGCGGGCCTGGACGAATTGCGGAAGCAATTCGAGACCACCATCCGCGAGGTGCAACGGCAGGCGCAGGATGCCGCCAAACTGCACCGGCAGCGTTACCTGACCGGCCTGACAGCCCTGGAGGACGCGCTGCAGTCCGCCGGCAACCAGCTTTCGGCCGTGCTGGCCGTGAACGCGGAAAAAGCGCGGTTCGAGCAGTCCGGCGATATTCCTTCCGACGCCCTGGCCACCAACCTGCCGGCGGTGCGCAAACTGCAGGACGCGTGGTGCGCGCAGACGGCCGGCGGGCCGCGGGAGCAGGCGCAAAAGATCGTCGCCGCCAGCGATCGTTACCTCCAGAACCTGGCGCGGCTGCAAAAGGACCTGGCGGCCCGGAACGACACCCGCGGCATGGAGGTGGTGAAGGCGGAAAGGGACCGCCTGCTGAACAACAACCTGGTGCGCGAAGCCCTGGCGTTGGTCCAGTCGTCAACCGTACCTAACACGCTCCCCATCCCGCTCAATGGACTCCGTCTTTGGCTGAAAGCCGATGGCAGCCTGGTCAAGGACAGAGACGGCCGTGTCTCCGTCTGGCGGGATCAGAGCGGTCAGGGCTTCGACGTTCAGCAGAAGGAGAAATCAAAACAACCCCTGCTGGTACTGGATGCCCAAGGCAAGCCGCGAGCCGTTCAATTTGACGGCGCTGACGACGTGCTGGAGACAGCCAAGGCCATAGACCTGTTGGCAACGAAGAACGTCAAGGTTCTCTGCCCGCCCTTCACCTTCATCATCGTCGTCAATCCGGGCCAGCGGCAATGCGAGCACGCCGACATCCTTGACTATGAACACGGCACGGCATTGAACCTCGTGGTGCAACAGGACGGCAACCGGTTGAATACGTTCTACACCTGCGGAGGGGGGGAGCAGACCCTGGTTCCCGGCGTCTTTCAGATCTACTCCATCTGCTGTGACCAGCAAACCATAACAAGCCTGCTGAACGCCGCGCATCGCCGGGAGTCGCCGATGTCGGCGCTCCAAGTGCTGCAACCACGTCGCTTCACGGTGGGCTGCAAGTCGCGGGAAGCCTTGCCCCGCCACTTCAACGGGCAGCTTGCGGAAATCCTGATCTACAACCGTGCGCTGAAGGATAAGGAGCGCCAGGTCGTCGAGACCAACCTGGCCAGGAAATATGCCATCGCCATCAATCCGTAAGTCGCTGCCTCAATCCAGCCCGGGAGCAGATTCACGACGACTTCGCGCACCGGCTGCCCCTGCACGCTCTTTGCCTTGACCCACCGATAAAGCGCATTCGGTATATCGATCGTTAAATCCATGGAAACCATATTCATGTCATAACGTTTCGGCGCTGGAGCGACGATGATGCGCAGGGGCTTGTGCGGACATCCTCTTCACCTCGTGCAGGACAACTGGTAGGCATTTCACAAACAACACAAAGTCTCCATCGGTTGTGAAAACGGCGAAGTCATGTCGCACGGCTACGGCGCAGATCAAAAAGTCGGTGTTCGAGCCCTGAATCCCTTTGGAACGACACAGATTAAAAAACTTGGCCGCTGTCACGTAGTCCTCAGCCAGCAACGGTACGTCAGCAAAGGCGGCCAGGCTTACCTCCAAGCGATCAAACTGCGGCTGATTCCGTACCCCGGAGAGAACTTCCTGCCGAATCGGGCCGATGATCTCGACCAAATGGGCGGTGATCAAGCGGCGCAACTCCGGCACTTCCGGATTCGTCAAGTGCTCGGTCCGACGAAGCGCAAGCGACCAAATGCTCGTATCGACGAGCACTCTCATGCTCGCGCTCGCTGCCGCTTGTAGTCAAACCCGGGGGTAAAATCCACCTTCCCGAACAGACCGAGGATCTGTTCCTGTCGGAGATGGCGGACGTAATCACTCAGCGCCTGAGTGACCGCCGCCTTCTTCGTGCGGTGCCCCCCCAGGGCCACGGCTTGCCTGATCAAACGGTCGTCGAGTTGTAAGTTCGTAGCCATCGGTGTATCTCCACACAAAGATTTACACACTCCGATGTGTAATGCAAATCTTTTTTTTCAAGCCGATCCGCAAAAAAAAGCGCGGTCAGCCGAGCCCAAGCCGAGACGGGCGCAGCCCACCCCGAGCCCTTCAAGTAATATGCTTCGAGTTCACCCTCTCCGTCCATCGCGCGCGGCGTGCGATGGTGTAAACGCGCCGTGCATCGGGTTGGGCGCTTCCTCGTTCCCTCACCCCGGCAAAGAAGCCACCATCCCCGCTTTCCTCACGACAGGCCACCTGCATGCTGCTCCCCGCTGCCGCCGCGCCGGGACAGTTCCCGGAGCGCATCGGCGGCAATCCAGCGGGCGGCGCGGGAGTCCAAACGCTGCATCCGCCGGGCGGTTTGCATCGCCGCGCGGCACAGGGCCGGATTGCGCTTGCCGACCTGGCGCAGCGCCCAGTTGACGGCTTTCTTGACGAAGTTGCGCTCGTCGGTCGCTTCGCGGTGCATCAGCCGGAAGAAAGGGCGGAAAGCGGCGTCCGCAGCCTGCTTGTCATGCACCGCCAATGCGGCCATGAGAACAAAGCCGGCGCGCTTGACGAACTCCTCGCGCCGGCCGGCCCACGCCACCGCCTTGGTCCACGCCATCGGGGTCTTGTCAAACAAGTTGCTGCACACCTGGTCGCAGACGGCCCACGAGTCGAAAGCGCGCGCCCAGCGTTCCATCTGCCGGGCGGTCACCCGCGCCGGCTCGTCGATCAGGCCGGCGAGAATCCGCGCTTCGAGGATGCCAGAGGCCCACAACTCCTGCGCCAGCGCATGGTCGCGGCCGATGCGCCGGACCATTTGCCGCAGCGCCGGCATATTCACGCCGAGCATGTGTTTGCTGCGGATGCCGTAGCGCGCCAGACCGGCGACGTTCGCCGCATTGGCCCGCGCGTGCAGCCAGGCGATGATCTCGGTGCTGGTCATGCGGATTTTCATATGGGTTTCGAAAGTTTTATCCACAGATTTATGGGATTTACACAGATTCCATTTGGGCCTTGATCTTACCGAGTTCTGAAAATCTGTGGAAAAAAGTCGGATAGTTTAACCGCAAAAGATCGCAAAGAGCGCATAGATGTACCGTTCCTTCCAATCCGCGTCCGGCAGGATGCCGGACGCAGCGGGCCCTGTAGTGAAGCGCAGCGCATACTACAGGGCGGGCTGGAAGCCCGCGCTCCCCTCCGCGTGATCCCATCCTCAGTAGCGCTGCACGGTTAAATCTCCGCCTTCTTCATCGGTGTAATCGGTGCAATCTGTGGATGCTGTTGCTTTCCTCATGCAGCATCTGATTGATTTTTATTTCGCGTTTTTCGCGTGTTTCGTAGTGGAATCAACGGCCGAATCCAGGCTTGCGCTCCTCCAGTTTCGCCAGGACCTCGTCGGGGACCTGCAACGTGCCGAAGCCCCGGCCCAGCTTGATATACGGGGAGAGGGCGCCATGAAAGTCCGAGCCGCCGGTGGGGACGAGGTTCAAACCCTGGGCCAGATCGCGATACTGCCGGACCTGCGCGGGCGAGTGCTCGGGATAATATACCTCCAGGCCCTCCAACCCCTGCGCGCGCAGTTCCATGATCAGTTTCCGCAACTCCTTGCGGCCCAAATCGAGCGTGTGGGGATGCGCAAGGACCGGTACGCCGCCCGCATCGCGAATCAGTTGGAGGGAGGCCGCAGGGGTCAACCGGAAGCGCTCGGCGTAGCCGGGCTGGCCGCGGGCGAGGTAGCGCGCGAAGGCCTCTTCCTTGTCCACCACGCAGCCGCGAGCGATCAGCGCCAAGGCAAAGTGCGGACGACCGACCACCTCCCCGCCGGCGTAGGCCACGACCTCTTCCCATGTGAGCGGCAAACCCAATTCGTTGAGCCTGCGCAGAATCTCGCGGTTCCGCACCGCGCGGCCCGTGCGCAGGCGGTCCAGTCCGTCCTGCAAGGCGGCGTTGGCCGGCTGGATGAAGTAACCCAGCACGTGCAGTGTGCCGGGATGATGCTCGGCGCTGAGTTCGACCCCGGCGATACAGCGCAGTGGGCGGCCGGCGCCAGCGGCCAGAAAACGCTCCACGCCGGCGGTGGTGTCGTGATCCGTCAGCGCCACAGCAGTCAGTCCGGCCTGCTCCGCCGCGGCGACCAGTTCCTCCGGCGTCAGCGTGCCGTCCGAGAACGTCGAATGCGTGTGCAGGTCAATCATCGTCACCGGAACGTTTACACGTTCCGCTCCGAAAAGCAGCGCACAACGGCGCGGCGTGACGCTACACCCCACCCTGCGCCCGATTTACTTCCGCGCGAGCAGTTTCTTCGCGATGGCAACGACGTGCTCGACGGTGAAGCCGAACTTCTGCGCGAGAGCCTTGTAAGGGCCGGATGCGCCGAAGGTGTCGATGCCGATAACTCTGCCGGTGTTGCCGACATACTTTTCCCAGCCCAGCGTGCAGCCGGCCTCGACAGCGATGCGTTTCTTGCAGGCCGGCGGCAGGATTTCCTGGCGATACTTCTTGGTCTGCTGCTCGAACAGGTCCCAGGACGGCATGCTGACCACGCGGATGTTGGCCCCGTCCTGGGCGAGCTGCTGGCCGGCGGTGAGCGCCAGGGATACTTCCGAGCCGGTGCCGATCAGAATAAGATCCGGTGTCCCGGATCCGCTCTGCCAGAGCGTATAGGCGCCCTTCCGCAGATTCGCCGCCGCGGGGAATTTCGCGCGGTCAAGCACCGGCAGCGCCTGACGGGTCAGAATCAGCGCCGTCGGGCCATCGGTGCGTTCCAGCGCGGCGACCCAGGCCGTGGCGGTTTCGGTCGGATCGGCCGGACGGATCACCGACATGTGCGGTATGCAGCGCAGCGCGGCCAGATGTTCGACCGGCTCGTGCGTCGGGCCGTCCTCCCCGACAAAGAAGCTGTCGTGCGTGAAGACGTAGAGCGCCGGGATCCGCATGAGCGCCGCCAGGCGGATCGCGGGGCGGCAATAATCGGAGAAGACAAAGAACGTCGCGCCGTAAACGATCCAGCCGCCGTGCAGAATCATGCCGTTGATGACGCCCAGCATGCCGTGCTCGCGCACGCCAAAGTGCAGATTGCGGCCTAGAAATTGGCGTTTGCCGATGTCGGGATAGCCCTTGAGCAGTGTGTTCGTGCTCGGCGCAAGGTCGGCCGAGCCGCCGACGAGTTGTGGCAGCACCTTGGCCAGCGCGTTGAGCGTCTCGCCGGACGCCTGGCGGGTCGCCATCGGCTTGGCGGGATCGAAAACCGGCAGCGCCTTTTCGAGGTCAGCCGGCAGCTTGCGCTGCTGGTGGATGTCCCACTCCGTGGCGAGTTCCGGGTTGACCTGTTTCCAGGCCTCAAGCTTCTGCTTCCATGTGGCGTGCGCCACGGCCAGGTCGGCGGCGCGCGCGGCGTACAGCGCGCGCACCTCGTCGGGCACATAGAAATCCCGATCAATCGGCAGGCCGAGCGCGGCCTTGGTCGCCCGGACCTCGTCCGCGCCGAGCGGCTCGCCGTGCGCCTTGTGCGTGTCGTGCTTGTTCGGGCTGCCCTGCCCGATATGCGTATGGCCGATGATCAGCGTCGGCTTGTCCTGCGAGCCGCGCGCCTGTGTCAGCGCCTGCGCGCACGCCGCCGCATCGTGGCCATCAATTTCCAGCACGTTCCAGCCGTAGGCCTCGAAACGCTGGCGCGGGTCGTCGCTATAGGCGAGGCTCGTCTGGCCCTCGATGGTGATCTGGTTGAAATCATAGAACACGATCAGCTTGTTCAGGCCGAGGTGCCCCGCCAGCGAGCACGCCTCGTGACTGATGCCCTCCATCATGCAGCCATCGCTGGAGATGACGTAGGTGTAGTGATCCACGATCGGCTGGCCGTCCTTGTTGAACTTGGCCGCGAGCATCGCCTCCGCCAGCGCCATGCCCACCGCGTTGCTCAAGCCCGCGCCCAACGGCCCGGTCGTCGTCTCCACGCCCGACGTGTGGCCGTACTCCGGGTGGCCCGGCGTCCGGCTGTCCACCTGCCGGAACTGCTGGAGCTGCGCCAGCGGCAGCGGATAGCCCGACAGATGCAGCAGGCTGTAGAGCAGCATCGAGCCGTGGCCGGCGGAGAGGACGAAGCGGTCGCGGTCGGGCCACTTCGGATCGGCCGGATCGTGCTTGAGGAACTGCAGCCAGAGCACGCTGGCAAACTCGGCGCAGCCCATCGGCATGCCGGGATGTCCGCTGTTGGCCTTCTGGACGCCGTCCATGACCAAGCCGCGAATCGTATTGGCCGCAAGCGTAAGATTCATTTTGGTTTTCCTTTCGGGCTGAAAGCCACGCAAAAGCGTGCTGCCGTTTAACAAACGCCGCCCGCGAAGTCAAGAAAGACGCAGGAAAGTGCGCGCTTGACCCAACGGCGGCAGCAGCCTAACCTGCTGGCCGCACACGTGAAAAAGGATGCGATGAAGACTTCGTTGGGTGGGCTGGGGCTGCTGTTGTTGGCCGCGGCGTTACTCGCCGGGCTATTGCTGCCGGGCTGCGGGGGATCGGAGAACAATCCGGACGATCAACTGAACGGCAACTTCACCGGGATTTATTCCCACCCTTTCGTTGTCGTGACCATGACGACCAATAACGCGACGGTGACGACCAACAGCGCAACGGTCACGGGCTTGCTGGTAACGACCAATAGCGGGGCGCCGGTGACCCTGCTCAACCTCACGCAGTCACAAGGCTCTTTGCACGCGGTGGACAACCGGGGCGATGTTTTCACGGGGACGTTCAGCATCGTTTATGCCAACGGCGGTATGGTCCAGATGGAAGGCCTGACGGGCGCGGGCATACCGGTGCAGATCGCGGGTTATCTGGAGACCTCCGGCTCCAATGCATGGATCGACGCGTCGTGGATTGAGCCGGACCTGACCGGCGCGCTGTATGGCACGGCCCCGGTCACGCCGTTTTCGCCGACCAACCCCGCGGTGTGGAAACCCTGAAGCAGCCCTCGTCTATTCCGAGGCGCCGGCACTGGTGCCTGATTTGAGAAACCAGCGGTTTCGCATGATTTATTCCATCTGGAGGGCCGACCTTCCGCCTTCGCGGAACGGCTCCGGCGGGACAAGCCGTGTCGGCCGCGGCCCGGACGGAGCCGGGCCCTCCAGTGGCCAAACTGAACGTTGACACCATCCGACGCACTACAAGTCGCAAGGGGTACTGCAGGGGCGTATTCCCGCAGACGCGGGGCAAGGATGCCCCGCCCACAGCAGCAAAGGTCTTTACGACGCTCGCGGGTTCAATAAACTCGCCGCAGCGGGCGTCCTCTCGCTGGAGGACGCCCCAACAGTACTCATTGAAACGCCAAACCCAGGACCTCCGCTACAGTGACTTCTTGCTACGGTTTTTTTACGCCCCAAGGGTTGCAGGCGTCGGGATTGGCGGGAATCGGTGTGATCACGGGACGGGGGACAGTCGCACCTGAATACAGCAGCACTTCGTCACCCTTGGCCAGTTCAAGCGCATAAACCCCGTTTTCCAAAGCCTTCAGTGATTTTGCCTTGCCCCGAGATACGGCGTGCACTTCGCCTGCGAGGCCGGGCTTGATCCGGCAGATCTCACCTGCCAGGCTCTTGATCCGAACCCACTGCGTCCGGCCAGCCGTG
>CAIQIC010000009.1 GCA_903871765.1 uncultured Lentisphaerota bacterium | reverse complement strand
TCGCCTCCGCCGTCATCCTGGCCTGTATTCTCGGCGCCTACCTGTACTTCACCGGCTGACCCGGCGCGCTCGCCGCGCCGCGCGCAGGCCCTGGTGTGGGCCCTGCAGCGGGTGCAGCCGCAGCCGCGGCGCATGCGGGTCGGTCTCGAGTTGACGCAGCACATCCGCGCAGCAGGTCAACCCGGCTCATTCAGCCCCCCACTGCGGGAGTTGAGAGCGAGGGGTCGTGAAAGCCAACCCGAGGAGGTTCGATCGCCGCGGGAACGACGGGCGAGCACCTCGGGACGACCTACCTGTTCGCCGTGCGGATGGAAGCCTTGCCGGGCATGGACACGCCCGAAAACGCGCACCGCTGGACCGATTCGGTTTTTTTTCATTGAGCCCGCCGGTCATCCGGCCTATCGTTCGCCCCGGTCCTGATCGGCAGTGGTGTAACTCTAATCGAAAGGGAAATGGTGCCTGTCATGAAGCATACGATTCGCGGTTTGAGCCTGGTGTTTGCGTGTCTGTGTACGTCGCTGTCCGCGCTGGCCGACGTTCGACTGCCGAAGATGTTCAGCGACCATGCGGTCCTGCAACGTGACGTGAAGCTGATCGTGTGGGGCTGGGCGGATCCGGGCGAGCGCGTGACCGTCAAGATCTCCAAGCGCAGCGGCCAGACGACTGCCGACCAGGATGGCAAGTGGAAGGTTGCCCTGTCGCCGCTCAAGGCGGGCGGCCCATTCGAACTGGTGGTGGCGGGCAAAACCACGAATACGGTCAAGGACATCCTGGTGGGCGACGTCTGGATCTGCTCCGGTCAGTCGAACATGGAGTTCGGTCTGGGGGGTGCTGACAATGCGCAGGCTGCGATTCAGGCTGCGACGAACGCCGCCATTCGCCTGCTGCACGTCACGGCTGACCAACTGGCGGCGCCGGCGGCTGACATCCCGAATGTGTGGGAAGTCTGCAGTCCGCAGACGGTCCCTGGATTTTCAGCCGTAGGCTACTTCTTCGGGAAGGCGATCCATGACCAGACCGGCGTTCCGATCGGACTCATCGAAAGCGCCTGGGGCGGCACGGCGATCGAGCCGTGGACTCCGCCCGAATCCTGGAAGCAGACCGCGGAGCTTGCGAAGCGGGATGTCCCCGGCGATTTGAGCCACATCTACAACGGCCGCATCGCGCCGCTGGCGCCGTACGGTGTGAAGGGGGCCCTCTGGTACCAGGGCGAGTCGAATGGCGGAGATGATGACATCTACTACCACAAGATGAGCGCGCTCATCAATGGCTGGCGCCAGACCTGGGGCGAATTGTCCGAGAAACGGGCCAAGACCGGCGTAGTCCCGCAGTACGACCTGTCCTTTTACTTCGTCCAACTGGCGGACTTCCAGGGTCCCAACCCCAATCCGGAAGGCGGCGACGGTTGGGCCAAGATCCGCATGGCCCAGTTCAAGAGCCTGCAGATCCCGAAGACGGGCATGGCCGTCGCCATCGACATCGGCGCGGCCGATGACATTCATCCCCGCAACAAGGAAGACGTCGGCATCCGGCTTGCGCAGTGGGCGCTGGCCAAAGACTATGATAAATCCAGGATTGTCTGCAGCGGTCCGCTGTACAAGGGCCTGAAGGTGGAAGGTGACAAGATCCGCCTCGCGTTCGACTATGTCGGCAAGGGCCTGATGGTCGGCCGCAAGGATGGACATGGCCCGGCCGTTGAGGTCAAGGACGGCGAGCTCCAGCGGTTCGCGATCTGCGGCGCCGACCCGGCGGCGCCGGCCGGCGCGGCCGGAGCAGACCGGAAGTGGGTCTGGGCCGACGCGGTCATCGACGGCAAAACCGTGCTCGTCTCCAGCACGAATGTCGTGCACCCGGTCGCTGTGCGGTACGGGTTTTCCATGAACCCGGAAGGTTGCAACCTGTACAATAAGGACGGCCTCCCGGCCTCGCCTTTCCGCACGGACAACTGGTAGCGGCGGGGGCGTGCGGTTCCAAATGAATATGCGAAAATCCTGCCTTTCTGGAGAGGTCAGCCCAAACCGTTTTAAATGGCGGGTCCTTGCGGCTGCCCGTCTCCTGTTGCTGGTCGCCGCGTTTTTGGTGGTTGCAGTTGCGGCCGTGCAAGCGGGGCATGCGCCCGAACGCGGTTTCGTGAGTTCGCAGCCCGCCCGGGGTTGGGAGGAGGCGATGGTCAGCGGCAACGGGCGGCACGGCGCCTTGGTGTTGGGCCAGCCGCTGGAGGAGGTCATCATCTTCAACCATGCGCGTCTGTTCATGCCACTGAACAAGCCGCTCCCGCCCGTGGATACCGCCAGTCATCTCCGCGAGATCCGCGATCTCATGGCCCGGGGAGAATACCAGCGCGCCGCCGACTTGGTGGTCGAGGTGTCGCACCGCGAAGGCTACGGGGGGAAACGATGGACCGACCCGTTCATTCCCGCGTTCGATCTCAAGGTGAAGATGAGTGCGGAAGGCACGGTGCAGAATTACGCCCGCTCGGTGGATTTTCAGACCGGCCTGGCGGCAGTGTGCTGGGATGATCCGCGCGGGACGTTCCAGCGTCGGCTGTTTGTCTCGCGGCCCGATGATGTGGTCGTGCTGTCCATCATCGCCCCTCGCAAAGGTCAGGTGACTTGCGATCTTGAATTGGCGCAGCGGCCGGTTCCCGGTCAGGGCGGCTGGGGGCCGGAATGGGCCTTCACCAACGGCATCAAGTCAGTTGCCGTAGCCGCCGCGGGACCTTGGCTCACTTACCGCAGCCAGTTTCAGCAAACCTGGCCCGGCAGCCTGCAAGGTTACGAAGGTGTGGCGCGCGTGGTTGCCCGCGGCGGCTCGATGACGACGGACTTCGGACGCATCCACGTCGCGAACGCTGACGAAGTCATCGTGCTGCTCCGCGTCGCGGTGCTGCCGGACTTCGACAAGTCGCAACTCGCAGAGATGCAGCATGCCTTGGCGCAGTTGAAGCCCGACTTCGACAGCCTCTTGGCGCGGCACGCGAAAGTGCATGGCGAACTCTTCAACCGCGTCCGGCTCGACCTCGGCGGCGCGGCGGATCGCGGGTTGACGTCTGAGGAACTGATCGCGAAGTCCCGTGTGGGCGCGACCTCGCCGGCGCTGCTGGAGAAGGAATTCGACGCCGCGCGGTATGCCGTGATTTCCAGCAGCGGCGAGTTGTTCCCGAACCTTCAGGGTATCTGGAACGGCACGTGGGGCCCGCCGTGGTCGGCTGACTACACCATGAATGGCAACGTTCAAAGCGCCATCGCCGCCGATCTTTCCGCCAACCTCGCCGAATGTCTGGACCCTTACTTCAGCTATCTCGAATCACAGATGCAGGATTACCGCGAAAATGCGCGCCGCCTTTACGGCTGCCGTGGCATTCACGTCGCCTCACGAACCAGCAGCCACGGCTTGAACAATCATTTTGACCAGACCTGGCCGATGACCTTCTGGACTGCCGGGGCAGGCTGGGCGGCCCAGTTCTATTACGACTATTACCTTTACACCGGCGACCGCTCGTTCCTGAAAAAGAGAGCCTTGCCTTTTATGAAGGAAGCGGCGTTGTTTTATGAAGACTTCCTGGTCGAGGGCTTGGACGGCAAGTATCTCTTCAGCCCCTCTTACTCGCCGGAGAACAATCCGGCAAACAGCCCATCCCAGTGCTGCATCAACGCCACCATGGACGTCGCGGTGGCGAAGGAACTGCTCCGCAACCTGATCGCAGCGTGCGAAGCACTGGGCACTGACCCCCAAGGTGTGTCACGCTGGAAGATGATGCTGACCAAGCTGCCCGATTACCAGATTAACGAAGAGGGCGCGCTCAAGGAATGGACCACGCCCCTCTTGAAAGATAACTACGCGCATCGCCATTGTTCCCATCTCTATGCGTTGTTTAACGGTCTGCCCGACGAGATCGCCACCAATACCTCACTGCGAAAAGCCTTCCGGGTCGCGGCCGAAAAACGAATGGAAATCCGCCGGCGCGAAAACGGCGGGGAAATGGCCTTTGGCCTGGTCCAACTGGGACTCAGCGCCTCCAGCCTGCGTGACGCGCAAATGTCCTACGACGTGGTGGACTGGCTCGCCAACAACTATTGGAATCCGAACCTGGTGACGACGCACAATCCGAAATCCCTTTTCAACACCGACCTCTGCGGCGGCTTGCCGGCCATCATTATCAAGATGTTGGTAGATTCCCAGCCCGGCTGGATTGAACTCCTGCCGGCTCTGCCAAAGCAATGGCCGAAGGGCGCCATCGCGGGCGTTCGCTGCCGGGGCCAGATCGAACTCCGCAGCCTCGCCTGGGACGGCAGCCGGATCTATGTCACTCTTCGGTCGGACGTCGCTCAGAGGACTCGGCTCAAGATAGCCGGAGGAATTCAAACCATCGAGGTCAAACAAGGCCCCCGGGCGGTCATTGACACAACCACCGACGGTGACGCTCAAGTCGTTCGCTTGCCGGCCGGACGCGAGGTGACCTTTACGATCATCCGAAAATAGGGCGGTCCAGTGCGGCCAAGAAACTTACCGGGAAAGAATGGAACGACGAGCATGAGATACAACGCCTCCCTTGGCGTGGCCTCGTTGGCGCTCTTCGTCCTCCCAGCATCAGGCGTCATGGTCGCAGTGGTGGTCAAACCCGACGCCACGCTGACCAACGTTTTCTATCCCGCCAACCGGCCGCCGCTGCTATCCAGCCCTGGCTCGAAACCGCCATCGCCAGCCAAACCGAATACGGTTACTTCGGCCCGCGCGCCAACCTCGGCGGGCCGGTTTACGAGGCGCGCAACAGCGCCAACCGGCTGCCCGTGCGCCCGGTGAAATCCTCCGAGCCCATACAGGACATCGTTTTCATCCCCTACGGCAGCGCCAAACTCAGGATCACCGGGTTAAATCTCTTTCAATATCCGTGATAATCCGTTTTCCATGCCCGTATTTAGGATAACAACATGAAATCAAACAAAGCAATAGCAGGCATACTTGCAGCGTGCATCACGGCACTGCTGGCCTCAGGTGTGATGGCAGCCGATGACGGCACGCGCACGTTCAAGGCGGACAAGCGATATCTTGTGTTTCCCTGCACGCGAGGGCGACACGGCCAGAACAAGGTGTCTATCGACGTGGATGGCAAGCCATACATGTCGGTTGGCGATACGCTGATTACCTCCTCCGATCCTGACCACTGGAGATTTATTGACCTGAAGCTTATGCAGGGCAAGACGCTGTCGGTGAAAATCGAAGGCCCGGGTGCGGCTGCGATCGATCTGGTGAAGGTGAGCGACACGATCCCGGGCAAGTATCCGGTTTACCAGGAACCGGGCCGGCCGCGGGTTCATTTCTCCCCGTTGCGCGGCTCCTTGAATGATCCGAGCGGCATGATCTACTATGAGGGCCGGTGGCATCTGTACTATGCCCTCAAGCGCTTTTTCAACGATAACGGGGCGCCCAACAGCACTTGGGGCCACGCGACTAGCACCGACCTGCTTCACTGGGAGGAGCAGCCGATATTCCTGCCGGCGATCGATGGAAAATATTCGTTCTGGACTGGCGGAGCGGCGGTGGATGTTGAAAACACCACGGGTTCAGGCACGCGTGGCAAGCCGGCGATCGTCTATTCTGCAAACAATG
>CAIQIC010000008.1 GCA_903871765.1 uncultured Lentisphaerota bacterium | reverse complement strand
GCCCCAGCCGGACACCGCGGAGGCACCGCGCCCATTCGATGCCGTCGCGCAGATGTTCCCCGTCGCGCCCAAGCAGCAAGTCGCTGCTGACGTGACGAATAGCCCGCAGGCCGCGTATGACAAGGCCAAGGCGGACAGCACTGCCCGCCGCGCCGGTTCGCTGGACTCCGATAGCTGGCGCACCTTCATGGGCGGCATATCGGCAAACCAGAACCAGCGCAGTTTCAGCGCCACATCAGCCGCAGCAGATCGCTCCGTAGCTGGCGCACAGGCAGAGGAAGCCAAATTGCAGGGAATCCGCAGCCTCAGCGAACAGCTTGGCGTGAAGCGGGATGTAGGCATGGCGCAGGCTAATGCCGCAGCGCAGGGTGCAAAGGTTAAGCAGGAAGGCGCGGAACGGGTAGCGCGAATCAAAGCATCCAGCGGAGAAACCATAGCGCAAACACGCGCCGGGGCCAGCAAGTATGCGGCTGATGCAAGGCTTGACGCTGCGCTTGGCGTGCAGGGCATGAAAAGCGAAGACCGCGATGCTGCCATTACCGCGCACAAGGAGGAGTTTGACGCCAACCTGGCCTTCTTGAAGGAAATGAAGCCTGCCGAGTTGGACAGCAAGGAGCGCCAGAAATGGCACAGCGACTTGACCAAAGAACTGCTGTTCCTCCCGGCGCTGTTCCCCGATCCGAAAGAGCGCGCTAAGAAGTCCAAGGAAATCAACGACACGCTGACGCAGTTGCGTAATCCGCAAGGCGCAGCGGCAGCGCCCTCCGCGCCAGCCGCCAAGCAGTTGCCGAAAGTTGGCGAAGTCCTGAAGGGCTACCGCTTCAAGGGCGGCGATCCAGCCAAGCCCGAAAGCTGGGAGAAGGTTTAATGTCCCTGCCATGGGAAGATTTTGCACCGGCCACCGCCGTTGCGGATAAACCACCATGGGAAGACTTCGCGCAACCCGCGGCAGCGGAGGAAACGCCGCCCTGGGCTGACTTTGCGCCTGCGCCGGCCGCCGCTGCGCCCCCGATGACACCGCCCTCCGTGGAAACGCCTGAAGTCGTCGCGCCCGTCGAGATGCCGCCCGCGCAGCAGCCTCCGGTTCCCTCTCCTTATATAGAGCCGGTTCCAGCCATTGACCGCGCCCTTGCCAAGCAGGAGGGCGCACCAGCGCCCGCCCCGGAGCCGCAGCCCGTCGCCACGGTGGACGAAGCCGCTGCCGCCACGCAGGACTTGATCGCGCCCAAGCCCGTCATCAAACAGTACAACTGGTTTGAGAAGTATTCCGCGCAATTCGGTGAAGGCACGCTACTTGGAAAGATCGCGTCATCCTTCTTGCCCAAGGAAAAGCTGCGCGCCCAGCAGGACGTGATGACCAGCGGTGACATCACATTCTGGAATCGCGTCACGGGTGGCGCGTTAGGCATGGCGGCGGACCTTCCCTTCTTCATCGCGGCGGGCGGTGGCCCGCTGGCCTTCGCGGGGGTTGCCGCAGCCAAGGGCGCGCTGGGCTACCAGCAGCAGAAGTTGAGCGGCAAGCTCTACGCGGGCGACATCCAAGAAGCCCTGCGGACGGGCCGGGACATTGACTTTGTGCGCCACGAACGCGAGATCAAGGCCATTGAGAACGCCGCCATTGACACGGGCGCGGCCTACGTCATGGGCAAGCTGTGGAACAGCAGCCCCGCCGTCACGGCGCGCACGTTTGCCGAGGAGGTCATCAAGCAGTTCACCGCCAAGGCCATCGCGCAGGAAGGCTTGAACGTCGTCACGGAAATCGTCAAAGACCCTGAAGTGCTGACGGATCGCGCATGGTGGGACAAGCTGCCGACCAAGATGGCCGAGGGCGTGCTGGAAACCATGGCGACGTTCTCCGTGTTTGAGGCGCAGCGCATCCTGGCGGGCAAGCCCATGACGCCCGCGGAGCGCATCAGCATGGCGGTGGAGAAGGAAGCGCCGCCCCCATCGGTCGCGCAGGCCAAGGCGCAGGCTGACGCCGCGCAGGCCGCGGTGAAGGAGGCAAGCACGCCGACCGCCAAAGCCGTCGCGGAGGCCGTCGTCAAGGAAACGACCGCGAAGGTGGAGGAGTTGACCAAGCCGCCGGAGCCGCCCGCGCCTGAACCCGCGGTCGAGCAACCGCCGGCAGCGCCAGAGCAACCCGCACCGCTCCTTGGAACTCCCGCCGATACGCGCACCGCAGCCATCCGCGAACAGGCCAACAAGGAAGTCGCGCAAACGCTGGACCTGAAGGAAGGCGACACCATCACCGGCGTTGACGGCGTGCATGGTAATATGTCAACCGGAACGGATAAGACCTACCGCGTGGACAGCATCAACCCTGACGGGACCGTTAATTTGACCGCGCTGGAAAGCGGTCGCCAGATGCCAGACGCAACACTGTTCGGCTATGACGCGCGGCAGAACGTCGTCGCGAAGTGGTCCAAGGTCGAACCGCCCTCGCCCCCTGCCGCCGCGCCGGTCGCGGAGCCAGCGCAACCCCCGGCGGCCCCCGCGGTGGAATCTGTAACACCGCCGACCAAGAAAGGGGCCGCTCCTTTTTCCGACCTGTTCCCTGACGCGAAAGGCACAGCGCCCACGCTTGACCGCGCCCGCCGCGCCTTGGATGAAGCTGATGCGGAAGTTGCGCGACTGCGCGCCGCGACGGAAGGCAAGCCAAGTAGCGATCCTGGCTATGACGCATGGGACAAGGCCATCGCCAAGGCAGAGCGTTTGCGCGCGCTGACGGTGAAGTTGGAAAAAGAAGCAATGCCAGAATCTGTTACACCACCCCCGGTAGCTTCGGCGAAAGGGCGCGGGGCGGTAGCGGAGACCGCCCCTGCTTCTCCGCAGGACGCCTACGAGAAGATTCATTATCGCGCAACGCTGGAACTTGAAAAAGCCGAACAGCGCAATGCGCCTGAATCAGAGTTGATACCGTTGCGAGAGGCTGTAAACAAAGCGGAACGTGATGCTATCGCCGCAGAAAACGCGCAACCCACCGCCCAGCCCACCGGCGAAGGGCCGGGGACGCCACCAGTCGGCAGCAAGGACTTTGTGCCGCCGCAGCCGTCGCCGACCAGCATAAAGAACGCTTCCATTGACGAAGCCCGCTACAAGCGCGGCGAAGAACCCATCATGTCGGCCATCCGCAAGGCCGACGCGGAGCTTTACGACGCCGCCAGCGCCAAGGTGGACGCCGACCCCGAGTTGCCGCAGAAGCTCGTTGACCGCCAGCTTGCCCAGCCCGATACCGCCATCACGGACGAGGAATCCATCATCCTGACGACGCGCCGCGTGGAGCTGAAGAACGACGAAGCCGCGCTGCGCCAGAACATCATCCAGGCCAAGTTGCGCGGAGACTTCGCGGACGCCCAAGTGCAGCAGGACCGGCTCGACAAGCTCATGCCGGAAGTCCGCACGCTGGAAGAAGTCGCCCGCACGGCCGGCACGGCAACGGGCCGCGCGCTACGCGCCCGCCAGATCGCGCTGAACGACGATTTCAGCATCGCCAAGATGGAGCGCGAGTGGGCCAGCGAGTCGCCGGACGGGAAGTTGACTCCGGAAGCGCAGGCCGAAATCAAGAAGCACTACGAGGCCATCGCCAACGCCAAGGCCGCGCAGGAACTCGCCGCCGAAAAGGCCAAGAGCGCGCAACTGCAATCCTTCATTGACGAGATCGCCAAGAAAACGGCACAGCCTCCGACACCGCCCGCCATGTCGCCCGTCGAACTCCGCGTGAAGTCCATCGTCGAGCGCATGGAGTCCTACTGGGACAAGCAGGCCAACGCCGCTATGGCGCGTATTCAGGCCCGCCGCGCGGAAGGCCGCATGATGGCCGGCATTGATCCCGCCGACATGGCGGACTACACTATTTGGGGCGTATCCAAGATGGCGAAGGGCGTCATCGAGAAAACGCGCTGGATGGCCGAAATGCTCAAAGACCTTGGCGAGCACGTCCAGCCGCACCTTGACCGCATTTACGCCGCTGCCGACAAGCAGTGGAACAAGAGCGCGGAAGCCTTTGCGGGCGGCGACATGGCCCCCGCGGTCAAGCGCGCCGTGCGCCAGCCCAAGCCTGCCACGCCGGAAGAAGCCGACGTGGCCGACCGCGGAAAGGCGCTGGACAGCCTACGCAAGAAGGCCGAGGCGAACGATCCCAAGGTGGACATCGCCATTCAAAAGCTGGCGCGCTTCCACGTCGAGCAGGGCGTGAAAGAGCGTGACGCGCTGGTGGACGCCGTGCATAACGACATCAAGGACATCCTGCCGGACTTCACGCGGGAGGATACGCGGGACGCCATCAGTGGGTACGGGCGCTTCAAGCCGCTGACCAAGGATGAAGTCAGCGTGCAACTACGCGACCTGAAAGGCCAGTTGCAGGCCGTCGCCAAGCTGGAGGCCATGCAGGAACGCGGCGAGGTGCCGGCAAAGACGGGCATCGAACGCCGCACGCCCAGCGACACGGAGCGCGAACTCAATCAGCAGGTCGAGCGCGTAAAGAAGGAACTCAATCTCGTATCCACCAACCCGGAAGCGGAGCTAAAGACCGCGCAGCAGACCGCCGAGACGCGCCTCCGCAACAACATCGTGGACCTGGCGCGCCGCTTTGAAACCGGGGAAGCGCCGCCCGAAAGCAAGACCGTCCCGCTTACCGAGCGCGGCGAAGTCCTCAAGGCCATGCGCGACCGAGTGCGCGAAGTCGTTAAAGCCGTCGAGAAAAAGCCGGGGACGCTGACGGACGCTGAAATCGCACTGAACGCTGAAAAGGCGCGCATCCTTAACCGCTATGCCGACTATGCCGACCGCCTGAAGGCCCGCGAGTTTGGCCCGCGCACCGCTGCGGAGAAAGTGCAGCTTGACGCCGAGGGGTTGCGCTTCAAGAAAGAACTGGATGATATCGCCGCCAAGTTCAAAGAAGCCAAGGACAACGATCCTGAAGTGCAGCGCATCAAGTTGGAGTTGGCGCAGGAACAGCACGTCACCAAACTGAAAGAAAGCGTAACCGAATCACTGCGCCGATTTGAAACAGGCGAAAAGCCTGCCGCGAAAGAACGCCGCCCGCAGACCGAGCAGGAAAAGCAGATCGCGTGGGTGCAGGAGCAAATGCGCGGCGTGTTGCGCTCGCTGGAACCGAAGCCTGCCAAAGCGGGCTCGCCAGCCAAGCCGACGCTTTCCGCCGACGAAATCGCGCAGCGCACCATCCAGACTCGCCTGCTGAACCAGTACGCCGACTATGTGGACCGGCTGACCGCTGAAAACTTCGCCCCGCGCAAGGCCAAGGAGCGCCCGGACCTCAGTCCTGAAAACCAGCGGTATGCCTACGAGCTTGAACAGGCGAAAAACGCCTACCTGATAGCAAAATCGAAGTGGCTGTTCAAGAACCTGCCGTTCACCAAAAAGGCCATCGCGGAAATAGCCGAAACCTTCAATATGTCGCGCTCCCTGCTGTCGGCCGGCGACCTGTCGGGCTTCCTGCGGCAAGGAGGCTTCATCGTATTCGGCCATCCCGTGCGCGCCGCCAAGCAATTCGGCAAGATGGTGCAAGCCATGGCCTCCGATTACGGCGCGTTCAAGATTCAGCAGGAAATCGCCACGCGCCCCAACTCCAAGCTCTATAAAAAGGCGGGCGTCGAGTTCACGGACTACCATTCCGACGTTCCTCTGTCGCACCAGGAGGAAGCCTTTATGGCGCGCTTTCTCTGGAAAGCGCCGGTGCTTAATCAGGCCAAGAAATACGTCGTTGATACTTCCAACCGCGCCTACACCACCATCCTGAACCTGCTGCGCGCCGACACCTTTGACGCCCTGCTGGCAAAATCGGCCAATCCGCGCGATGTCAGCGATGCCAAGATCAAGGCGCTGGCCGAGTACGTCAACATCGCCACTGGGCGCGGCAGCATGGGCAAAGCCGCCATGGCCTCGCAGACGCTCGCCACCGTCTTCTGGTCCCCGCGCCTCGTCACCAGCCGCTTTCAACTGCTGCTGGGCAAGCCGATGTGGGGCGGCACCATGGAAACGCGCCGCCTGATCGCCACGGAATACGCTAGGATGCTCGGCGGGGTAGCCGGCGTCATCGCGCTGGGCATCGCCGCTGGCGGCAAGGTCGAGGATGACCCGCGCAGCGCGTCATTCGGCAAACTGAAATTCGGCAACACCTTCGTTGACCCGCTGATGGGTCTGTCGCAGTCCATCGTATTCATGTTCCGGCTCGCCACGGGCGAAACCAAGGCGCAGACCGGAAAAATCGAGCAGTTGCGCGGTGAAAAGCCGTCATTCGGCGCGTCCACGACGGACGTGATCGCACGTTTCCTGCGCGCCAAGCTGTCGCCCATGCTGGGCACCGCCGTCAACCTGCTGGAAGGGAAAAACGTCGTCGGTGAAAAGGCCACGCCCGCGCAGGTGGCGCAAAGCCTGACCGTCCCGCTGTCCTTGCAGGACATCTACAAGGTCATGCGCGATAACGGAGTCGCGGCCGGCAGCGCCATCATGCTCCTGTCGCTTTTGGGCATGGGCGTGCAGAACTACACGCAAAAGCCTGAAGGATGGGACAACTGGACGCCAGAAATGAAGAAGGTCTGGAAAGCCAACAACCAGTGATTCTCACTTTTGCGAATCACATGTCTCCGCGCATCCCGAAAGCGGGATTCCACGGACCCGCGCCGATGGCCTCATCTGAAAACGAGTTGTTATACCTGTCCAGCGCCGTGCCGGGATTGCGCTGGCGGTGCTCGTAGTTGTCGGGGTGCGGCAAGCTCGCGTAGAGCATGATGACGCAATCCAAGCGGTCGGGAGATTCCCTGCCGCTGTTGCGTATGGCCTCTTTCGGCTCCAACCGCCTGCGGTTGCTGTCGTCCGTGGGAAGTACAAATTTCCGCGTCCGCATCTGCCGCTCCAGCTTGTCGTCGGGTATCAGGTTGAGCTTGTCCAGCGGGTAGCTCAGGTGCTCGAAGCAATCTTCCGTGTACCGATTGCCGTACACCGTCTTGTCCCGCGGCGCCGCGGCGTTCTGGTAGCGCGTGATGCCCGTGTACCCGTACTGCGCCAGGATGTCGGTCAAGCCCTTGCCCCCGCCCCCGCTGCCGTTGTCCACGGTGATCTGCTCGCCCATCAGCCCCCACTGCTTGAAGTCCGCGACCAGCAGCTTGGCGAGCCGCAGGATGTTCTTCTCATGGTACGACTTCATGGCGAGCATCGTATTCCCCTCGCGCACGCCGAAAACCTGCTCGTCCCCGCCATCGCTGGTATCCACGGCCCCGCGCCGGTCGGTTCCCCACTTGCTCGCCGTGCCCTTCATGGCGTCGCGGATCTTGTCGGTGTCGGGAAAAACGAAATACCCGCTGGTACACATCCAATTTCCGTAGTATTTCGATTGAATCAACGGATCGGATTCTCCGCGCATTTTAATTTCGCGCTCAATAGCCTTCCGCTTGATGGGGTCTTCGTAAAGATGTGGACACATTTTCCAAGTGATAACGTACTTGGTCCAGGCTTCAGCATATTTATCAAAGCAATCGTAAAAAGCCCCATAATCTTCGCCGGGGCTTGAACACACCAGCGTGAAGTTTCGCGTACACCGCTCCATGGCCTCGAATACACCTTGAGAAATCGTTTTCGCTTCATCCATAATGAACGCGACGGGGCAGGTATATTTTCCAATCCGCAGGGGGTGGTATCCTTCAGCCCGCCCAGGGTCGGTTACGGAGAACGGTTCCCATACGCTTTGCACGCTGACACCATCGCCAACATCTATCGCGGGAGCCGTGAGCCTGTCGGCCGTGCATTTCCACTCAGGTAGCTGCGCCACGCGGGCGCGCAGGTTCGGAAAAAGTTGCGCCTGTATTTGTAACCAACTTCCGCTTGTGCTGGCGATGCGGATGCCGGGGTATTGGCACATTAGATGCAGCCCCAATGGAACAACAAGGCACGATGTTTTGCCCGATCCGTTGGCGGCACGCAAAACAACCTGCTTTCCGGCCAGAACGTCATTGATGCAATTCACCTGCCAATCATATAACGCACCAATCCCGAAAGCCTGCGCGGTATATTCGATGGTGTTGCGGAACAGCGCGATGGGTTCGATGTCAGGCATGGTATCCCCGCGGCTTACCGCAGCGCGTGCAGAAGTTGCTCCACGTCCCGCCGCGTAATTCCCATGGTCCGCGACGATAGAAAAAACACGTCCCGGTTTTCAAGCGCCAGTAAACCGACCTGCAAAACGCGCTGATGCGCGGACCATACCAGCCTACCACCCAGCCAGCAAATGCGGCCATGACAAAGGAAGTCATTTCAGCTTCCCCCGCGGAACCCCCGCAAACACGCACCCGCGCCGGCCGGCATGGCGGCAGGTCCAACGCCCGACCAGCTTCTTCCCGCG
>CAIQIC010000007.1 GCA_903871765.1 uncultured Lentisphaerota bacterium | reverse complement strand
CCTCCGCGCCGGCCGCTCCGGCGAACGAACACTGACCACTTTGCATCCGGAAAAGGGTTCCGTGCATTTTACAGCATAAACGGTCTGCAGGGCATGCACGCCGGATGTGGCGGTTGTCGCATAAATACCCACGCCGCTACGGAGATGTTTCAGCGCGGGAGCGGCAGGGGCTGCACCGTCAGCAAGCGCACCGGGCCGAGCAGACCGGACTCGACGAGCGGATCGGTCTTCTTCCACAACTCCCAACTGGTGAAGGTGAAGCGGCCGGTCGGGCTGGGCTGGCCGGCCTGCAACCATTGCGGCCAGGATTTCAGCGTGCCATTCGCGTTGCGGTCGCAGTCCTCGGGCCGTTGCGCATCGCCGATCTGGCGGTTGATCCAGAGGTTGACGACGTTCACGGCGAGCGTGTTCTCGCCGTCCTTCAGCGCGCCGGTCACCTCCACCCGGTAAGGTGGTTTCCAGAGAATGCCGAGAGCTTGACCATTCAGCTTCACCTCCGCCATCACCGCCACCCGGCCTAAATCCAAGTAAACCCGCTTCTGACTTCTGAGTCCTGACTCCTGACTTCTGAAATTAATCCGGTACGTCGCCGTGCCGGAGTAATACTTGATGCCCTCCTCGGGCCGCTTGGACCAATCCTCCAACTTCTCAAACGCCACCTGCGCGGCGGGGCCGCCCCATTTCGGATCGAAACTGACCTCCCACGGCCCGGTGATTTCCTGCGGCGCGGGCAACGACACCTTCAACTCGCGCTGCTGGCCGGTGGCGGTTCTGAGGATGTAGGCGCCGCTCTGCCAGATTTCGCCACGGGCGATGTCGAGCGCGGGCAGGTCGGTGGGCGTTTCGGTTGGTCGCGGCGTTTGCGCCAGCTTGACAAGTTCGCTGTCGGTCAGCGCGTGGTCGAATTGTTGCAGGCCGGCCTGCCGGCCTTTGAACGCCGTGACGCCGCGGGTGTGGCTGACGCCCACGCCGCCGTGGACGGTGAACGGGCTTTTCAGGCCGGTCCGCGCGAGTTGGCCGTTGAGGTAGAGGCTCGGCGTGCCGGCGCGGTATACGACGGCGACGTGCGTCCAGTTCGTCAACGGCGTTGCGTACTCCAGCACGGCGGGGAAATGATTGGCGCCGTGCTCGAGCACGGTGACGCCGTTGCGCCCGACGGCCAGCCCCGCGCCGGCGTCGGCGTCGGTCCAGACTTCGTGGCCGGGTGGCGGGTAGAGGACGTCGTTGCGCGACGCGTTGAGCGCGGTGATACCCGCATTGGTTTCGCCGGGTAACGTGGTGTCGGCCTCGGGCTTGACCCACGCGGCGAACGTGAACGTCCTGGTGACGCCGGGCGGTTGCGGCGCGGCGCCGGCGACCGCGGGCTTGGGCAACAGTTCCTCGCCGTCGCGCGTGACGGACACGAGCGGTGCTGCGCCGGTCGCGGTTTGACGGAACACGACGAACACCGAGCCGCTGGGCTCGAACCGCAACGGCACGCTGGTGACGCCGTCGTGTTCCTGAAACGCTGCGGCCGGCGCGGTGCGACCGGTGTCGGGCCACCAGAGTTCGGGCTGTTGGCCGGTGACGCGGAACGTGGCGACCGCTTCGACATCGTGCGGCTCGGGATTGGCGACAAAATAGATTTCCGCCGATCCGGTGCTCCGGTGGATGTAACGCAGGCGCGGCGTCGCGGTGAAGTCCGGCATCACGCCGCGTTCGCCGAGCAACGCGGCGGCGGTCTTGCCGGTGACGAGTTTCGGCCAGAGTGCATCGGCCAGTTTCTGCACCGCGGCATCGCCCGCGCCCAGGTCGGCGAGGCTCGGCGATTTCTGCGGCGGTTGGGCGCTGGCGATGATCGTCGCGCCGGCGTCGGCGAGTTCCTTGAGTTTGCGGAGCAGGCGCGGCGTCATCGTTTCGACGGCGGGCAGCACGAGCACGCGGTAGCTCATCCCGTCGGGCAACACGAGCCGGCCGTTCTTCACGCTCAGCCGCGTCAGCACCACCTCGGGCGAGCAGCCGTCGAAATTGTAACCGCCGCGGATATTTGGCGCCAGCCACGCGTCCGCCGGCGGCGCGAACCGATGCGCGCCTTCGGCTTGCAGGTAGAGCACGTCGGCGACGAACAAGCCCTGCTGGAGCAGATATTGGCAGCGCGCGAGGTAGGCGTGCCAGGCCTTCGATTGCTCCCACCACGTTTGCGTCCGCTCGTAGTGCAGGCCCCACGGCCCCATGGACATGCCGGGCGCGCGGTTGGTCCACGGCTGCGCGGCATAGCGATGGAACACGAACCGGTTGATCCCCTCGCAGAACGCCCAGTCGCCGAGATCCTTGATGTTGGCGGGATGCCCCTGCCACTTCTCGGCGTCGGTCGCGGTGAAGGCCTCCGCGCCGAGGATTTTCCGGCCGTACGTATGCGCCACCGACGACATTTCGGTGCAACTATACGCCGCGCTGTACTTGTCCCACGACCAAAACTCCGCCATCGGCTCGTCAGCCTGCCCGCCGTAGGTCATCTCGTCCACCGGGGCGTTGTCGTACGCCTCGATCGAGAGCCGCAGCCCGTGCCGGTTCGCCAACCGTCGGAATTCGCCGGCGTAATTTTCCACGATCAAATCGGACACCGTCTGCCGCAGGTCCCAGAGGAACCGTTCCGTCACCGCGACGCTGTCCACGACGCGCCCCGTGAACGCCGGCAGGAATTTCCACAGATCGTAGCCGCGCCGCTGCTGGAACTCCGCGCGCATTTTCGGCGTCCAGTTCTGCGAGCCGACCTCCCAACTGTCAATGTGCGTCGAGACCAGCGTCTGGCCCCGGCCGGCGAACGACCGGTTGTCGGCGATGAGCTTGCCCATCAAGCCGTCGAACATCACCGCCGCCGCTGCCTTGCTGAACTTGTCGCACTCCAGGCCGCGGCCGGATTCCGGCGCCGGATGGTTGTCCTTGCCGGTGGTGGTGTGGCCCAAGCGCATGACCAGCCACTGGCCCGGCGGCGTGTCCCACGCGAGCCGGCCGTTCTTGTCCATGAGCGCGGAGAGGTCCACGATCTTGTCGCGCGGAATGACGGCTGCCGGTGGTGCTTCCGCGAACGTGGCTGGCGCCGCGGGGAAATGGTGCGGCTGGAACGCCGCTTTGTGCTGAATGTCCGGGATGCGCGCGTTGCCCGCCGGCGCCGGCATCGCCAGCACGGCGATGTCGCGGTAGAAGCCTTTCACGGCTTGCGGCTGGGGCAACGCCACCTCCATGCGTTGGCCGCCGGCGATGACGGTCTCGCTCCAGACGACCTTCTGCATCGCAAGCTCCGGCGTGATCCACGGTCCGCCGCTGCCGCACCAGCCGGCATCGTTGTTCATGTTGATCTCCAGCCCGAGCCGGTGGGCTTCGTGGCAGGCGTGCTGGAACAGTTCGCGCCAGAGCGGCCCGGCGAAATCCGCGGGGCCTTTCGGCGCGCCCTGGTCCACCTCCATGTACAGCACGCCGCCGATGCCGACGCGCGCCAGCGCTTCGAAGTCGGCGGTGATGCCTTCCTTCGTCAGGTTGCCGCTGAGCGGAAACCAATAGACCCATGGCCGGGCCGCATCCGGCGGCGACTGGAAGGCTTGCGCCAATTCCTCGCGCGTAGTCCGCGCGGACGCTGAATGGTGCTCCGCCCGTGCGGTATTCCCAGCCATCAGGCCGGCGAGTAGCAGTTTGGTTGTCAGTGTTTTCATGGTCATTTTCCCTCCCACCAGAATAGACGAACAGCTTATATTCACTATCTTCTGTTTTGGCAAGGCAACGAACGCACTACGGGATCCCCACCACCACCCGGAAACCGTCACCATTACCGGCCAGGGCTAATTTTGTGCGATACGCCGAGCAACCGCCATCCGCCCATGATAGACACGGGAATGCAACAACAGAAGAGCGGGGCTTCCCAATGGCAAAGAACCGGCTGCGTTTTACGGCGGCTTGCTTGGTCTTCCATCCAGCACGGCGCGAACGCGTTGCGCGAGGACCGCGATATTGAAGGGTTTGCGCATAACAGGGATGCCCGCCGGCATCCCGATCTGCTGGCGTATATTGTCCGAGGAATAGCCGGACATAAAAAGGATGCGAATGTCGGGGCGGAGTTTTTGGATGCGTTGCGCCAATTCTTTGCCGTCTATATCAGGCATGACCACATCGCTGAGGAGCAAGTGGATCGGCTCGGGGTGCCTGGCGCACACTTCCAGGGCGTGGCGCGGCGTAACCGCCGTCAAAACCTTGTAACCTCGCTTCGCCAGCGTCTGTTGGATCAAGGTCAAGATGGCCTCCTCATCCTCGACCACCAGCACCGTCTCCGTGCCGGTGGCCATCCGCTCCGCGGTTTCATCCGCGGCGGCACTCTGGGCAGCGCGTGTGCGGGGCAAATAGATGGTGAAGGTGGTGCCTTGCCCCGGCACGCTGTGCACCGTGATGGCGCCGTTATTTTGCCTGACGATGCCATAGATCGTCGCCAAGCCCAAACCGGTACCGTGGCCCACGCCCTTGGTGGTGAAGAACGGTTCGAAGATATGCGTTTGAATCTCCGGCGTCATGCCCGCGCCGTCGTCGCGGAAGGTCAGCACCACATAATCGCCGGGCGGGACGAAATCGAGCTGATCCCGGCAGTCGGCCTCCTGGAGCGTATGATTGGCGAGTTCGATGAAAATATTACCCGTGCCGGCGATGGCATCGCGCGCATTGACCGATAGATTGGTCATGATTTGATCCAACTGGGTTGGATCCATGAGTACGTGCCAGTCGTTCCGCGACGCGGTAAAATTCAGCCGGATGTTTTCGCCCACCAGCCGGCCAAGCATCTTCAAACTGCTGACGACCGCCACGTTCATATCGAGCACCACCGGCTCAATGGCCTGTTTCCGCGAGAAGGCCAGCAGTTGCCGCGTGAGGTCGGCGGAGCTGCGGGCCGCTTTCCGGATTTCCTCGAGGTCGGCCTGGATCGGATGGGCGGACGGCATGTTCTCCAGGATTATTTCCACATTGCCCAGAATGATCTGGAGCTTGTTGTTGAAGTCGTGGGCCACGCCGCCGGCCAGCAGGCCCACGGCCTCCATTTTCGCGGCCTGCCGGTTTTGCGCCTCCAACATCACCTCGCGGGTGATGTCGCGTTTGACCGCGACGTAGTTGATGATCTTGCCCGCCGCATCGAGGACGGGCGAGATGGTGGCGTTTTCCTCAAAAAAGGTGCCGTCTTTGCGCTTGTTGACGAGGTGGCCCTTCCACACCTGCGCGGCGGTCAGCGTCGCCCACAGCTGGCGATAAAATTCTGCGTTGTGTTGGCCGCTCTTGAGGATGCGCGGGTTCCGGCCCAGGGCTTCTGCGCAGGTGTAGCCGGTGATCTTCTCGAACGCCGGGTTGGCATAGAGAATCTTGGCGTCGGGGTCAGTGATGATGATCGTCTCGGCGGCCTGCTCGACCGCCAAGACCAACCGGGCTTGGGCTTCTGCCGTCTGCTTGCGCACGGTGATGTCGGTGGCCATACTGAGGACGGCTTGTTGGCCCGCCCACGTGATGAGCTTCGCGTGCACCTCCAAGGGCAGCGTCGTGCCGTCCTTTCGGAAATGAGCCGCTTCAAAGGCAATGTCACCGCGATCGCGCAAGGCCTGCATTTCCCCGGCAATCAATGCCGCGCTGGCCGGCACGTTCAGCTGGTGCAGATTGATCGCTAAGAACTCGTCCTCACGGTAGCCGTGCAGGTCGAGGGCGTGCTGGTTGACGTAAAGGTAATGCCCGTCGAAGTCGTGGACGGTCACCGCGCTGGGAGCGATGTCGAGCATCACCGACAAGATGCGGCTATGCTCCTCCATGCGCTTGTGTTCTTGCAGTAGCTGCCACTCGCGGATGGCGCGCTCCACCGTACGGGGCATGCTGGCGAACGCTTCGGGTGATTTGATGACGTAATCCAGCGCGCCCGCCTTCATCACTTCGACCACGATCTCCTGATTACCAAACGCGGTCATCACCAGGACCGGGAAGGACATGTCTGCCGGTGGCTGGGCCAGGATTTCCACCGCCCGGCCGTCGGGCAGATTCAGGTCCACCAGGGCCAGGTCCGGCCAGCGCTCCGCCGCACAGGCCCGGAATTCTCGCAAGGTGCCGACGGCGCGAATCTCCACATCCGCGCCCGCTCTTTCAAAAGCACGGGAAATGGCTTCGACGTGGGCGTCTTCATCCTCCACGATCAACAGGCGTAGACGCTTGGTATTCATTGCGGCCTTGGGGGCGGTGCTAACGCGGAAACTTGTTCCACGCCAGCCAGTAGTAACCGAAGGTTTCCATCAGCTTGGTGAACTGCGTGAAATCCACCGGCTTGACCAGGTAGCTGTTGGCATGGAGGGTATACGCTTTGACCATGTCCATCTCGGCTTTCGAAGTGGTCAAGATCACCACCGGGATGGAACTGAACAGGGGGTCGGTCTTGATGCACTTCAACACCTCCAGCCCGTCCACCTTCGGCAGGCGCAGGTCGAGCAGGATGATGCCGGGACGCGGCGCCTGCGACGGGTCGCTGAATTCGTTGCGTTGGTGCAAATAATCCAGCGCCGCCTGGCCGTCGGAGACGTGTCTCAATATGTTAGCCATCCGGCTGTCCTCGAAATTCCGCCGCACGATCTCGGCGTGCGCCTCATCATCTTCCACCAGCAGCACGATAATCGGTTCGCCTTTCATAGTTTCTCTCCTTCGTTTGATTTATCAACCGCTCTAGGCAGGGTGAAATAGAAACATGTGCCCTGCCCAACGCCTTCGGACTCCACCCAGATCCGGCCGTCGTGAAATTCCACGATGCGCTTGACGCAGGCCAGGCCAATGCCCGTGCCTTCGGCGCGCGGATTCAGTTTCTCGAACAGCCCAAACACTTTCGACCGGTGGCGCGGGTCAATCCCGATGCCGTTGTCGCGCACGAAGAACACCGTCTCCGTCTCGCGCTGCTCGACGCCGATTTCGATCCGCGGCGCTTGCTGCTGGCCCATGAACTTGCAGGCATTGTCCACCAGGTTCTGCCAGACCTCCCCCAAGCGGCCCCGGTCGCCGTACAACGTCACATCGCGATCGGCCACTTGCACCTGCACGCCGCGCCCGGAAATGCGCCCCGCCACCGCGTCGAGGGCGTCGTCCACCAACGTGCCGACCGTGACCTTCACCGGTGGACTGACCACGCGGCCGATGCGCGACATTTCCAGCAACTCGTCAAGCAACCGCGCCATCTTGTTCGCGGCGGCGCGGATGAAGCCCAGATCCTTCTCGATCCGCCCGGCATCGGCCGTCGGCAAGTCCTGCTCCAGATAGCCGAGGAACGTCCGGACCGTCACCAACGGGGACTTCAGGTCGTGGGAAGCCGTGTAGAGGAATTGTTCCATCTCGGCGTTCTGCTCCTGCAACTGCCGCGCACTTCGCTCCAGGGCCTCCTCCGCCCGCTTGCGCGCGGTGATGTCGCTGGAGATGCCGCAGGTGCCGACGATTTGCCCCAGGCCGTCCCGCAAGGGCAGCTTGGTGGTCAACTCCCAGCTTACACTGCCGGTGGGCCGGATCGTCTTTTCCTCGATATCCACCACCGGCTGGCCGGTGCGCAGGATCTCCTGCTCGTCGGCCAACGCCCTGCGCGCGCGTTCCGCGGGCAGGAAATCGGCATCCGTCTTGCCGACGACTTGCGCCGGGTCGCTCACGCCAAAGAACTTGGCCAAGAACGGATTGATGCGGAGAAAGCGGCTGGCCGTGTCCTTGAAGTAAATGTAGGCGG
>CAIQIC010000006.1 GCA_903871765.1 uncultured Lentisphaerota bacterium | reverse complement strand
GCAATATCCACCGCGGCGCACCCCCGGGCGCGTCTTTCTGAAAGAGTGGAGGCGGCGGGAATTGAACCCGCGTCCGCATAAGAGTCACCGCCGCATCTACGCGCGTGTCCCGTCATTAATTCTCGTTCCGTTGACTGCCGGCGGACAGGCCATCAACGGAATCAGCGGCCACGAAAGAGTTTCGCTCCGCCGCCCGGCCACCCGGCGGCGAAACTAGCCTGCTGTATTCGCCTCAACCGCTTAGCAGGTGTCCGCGGCGAGACGTCACGGCATTAAGCCGCGAGGGCCAATTCGCTGTTGGCTTTTATGTTTTTTCCCGGTGATTTAACGAGGCCAACCGGGGTCCTCGGCGCGCCACGACCGCTTCAACCCGTGCGTCGAAACCGGTGCGCCCCCATGTTTTCAGAGATCCAGCGGGCACCGCGGACGTGCCCTGACCACGCAACAGTACCAGCGGCCGGTCCCGAAATCAACTGCATTCAACCTGGGCGCGGAAAAGGTGGGACATGGCATGGCGCGCTGACCGGCCGCCGGCTTCAACCGGCATCCACGATGGCCTGCATGGCGTCGCGGTGCCGCTCCATGTCCGCCACCAGTTTGAACTGCGTCCGCGCGCGGTCCAGGTTGTGGTTGGGGCGCCGCACCTTGAAGTACTTGTCGCCGTCGAGGTAATCGGTCAGAAACCGCAGGCCCACCTCCAGGGTGATGAGGGGGCCGGCAAAGGCCAGGTGCCGCCGTTCGGCGGGCGTGAGGAAAGCGCCGGCCGTCTCCAGGTAACCGCGGAGCAGCGCCGCAAAGAACGGCAGCCGGAAGACCACCCGGGACAGATCCCGCTCATCCTCGGCGGCCGGGTTGGAGGCCGAACGCACGAGGTCGCCGAAGTCGTACAGCGCGAGACCGGGCATGACAATATCGAGGTCAATCACGCAGATGGCCTCGCCGCTGGACTCGTCAAACAGAATGTTATTGATCTTGGTGTCGTTGTGCACCACGCGCTCCGGGATCTCGCCCCGCCCCTGCAAATCCAGCAGCACGGTGGTCATGGTCCGGCGCGACAGGGCGAATGCGATTTCGGGCCGGGCCGCGTCCGCGCGCTGATGGGCATCGGCGGCCAGCGCCCGCTCGAAGGCCATGAACCGCTTGGGCGTATGGTGGAAATCCGGCAGGATTTCCGTGAGGCGCGGGGGCGGCAGGTCGGCCAGTTGGCCCTGGAACCGTCCGAACGCGCGGGCGGCCTGATAGGCTTGATCCCGCGACTCGAGAATGTCCGGCGCATACGCCCGGCCGATGAAATGGAACGCGCGCCAAACGGCGCCATTCTCCGTCGTCGCCAGCCAGCCGCCGTCGCGCGCCGCCACGGGCTGCAGCGCGTGCCGATGGGCATCGGGCGCGCCGTTGTTCTTGCGGTGCAGGTGCGCGGTGACGCGGGCAATGTTGTCCATCAATGCGGCGGGGTTGCGGAAGATGGTGATGTTCAGCCGCTGGAGTGTGTACGACCGCTCCGCGCCCCGCTCCGTGAGTGCCAGGCGGTAGGTGTCATGGATGTGGCCGTGGCCCAACGGCTCGGCGGACAGGATGTCGCCGGACAGATTGAACTGCGCCGCAATGGAAGGCCAGTTCGGCATGGTTCAGCAAGGGCAGGCGGGTCTTAAGCGCCGGTTGTTCGGTAAGGCGGTCATGACTATGCCGCATGAAACCAGAGATCGAGGGAGCCGGTCAAGCCCGGAACGCGGCAGAGGTGCATGGCACTTCTGCGGGGCACGCTTTACGGTGTGATGCGGTGGTGCCTGTGGTAGTTTCCCCATCGGGGCGGAATCAGTATCAAATCAAGCCCCGCAGCACTATCCGGCGCCTCCCGCGCCGCAGCCCAATCAGATTGAGAGCTGGCTTTTGAACTTGCCCTGCCACGGGCTGATCCCTATGCTGCGCCGTCTTTACACGAGTCCGCGGGCAGTGGAGGCTCATGGCACACGAAGGAAAAAACATGGGAAAAACATATAAAATTGCGGTATTGGGCGGCGATGGCACCGGGCCGGAAGTCACGCGGGAAGCGGTCAAGGTCCTGGAGGTCGCGGCGCGGAAATTCGGGTTCACGTTGCAGTTGAACGCCTACGACTGGGGCGGCGACCGTTATCTGAAGACCGGCGAAGTGCTACCGGCCAACGCCGCGGAGGAGATGCTCCGGCACGATGCGATCCTGCTGGGCGCGATCGGCCATCCGGAGGTCAAGCCGGGCATTCTGGAAAAAGGCATCCTGCTGGCGCTGCGGTTCGCGCTGGACCAGTACATCAATCTGCGGCCGGTCCGGCTGTATCCGGGCGTCGAGTGTCCCCTGAAGGGCAAGGGCCCCAAGGACATCGACTACGTGGTGGTCCGCGAAAATTCGGGCGACGTGTACACGGGGGCCGGCGGGATCATGATGAAAGGCTCGCCGCACGAGGTGGCCATGCAGAACATGGTGTACACCCGCGCCCAGGTGGACCGCTGTCTGCGTTGGGCTTTCAACTACACCCGCAAGTACGGCAAGAAGGCCCGCGGCGTCGGCGCGCACAACACCCTGGCGCTGGTGGGCAAGACCAACGTGCTGACCTTTGTCTTCGACCTGTGGGAGCGCGCGTTTCACGAAATGGGCGCGCGCGAGTTCCCGGACATCAAGCGCGACTATTACCACGTGGACGCGACCTGCATGTGGATGGTGAAGAGCCCCGAATGGTTCGACGTGCTCGTCACGGCCAACCTGTTCGGCGACATCATCACGGATCTGGCCGCGATCACGCAGGGCGGGCTGGGCATTGCCGCTGGCGGCAATATCAATCCGGAGGGCGTGAGCATGTTCGAGCCCATGGGCGGCTCGGCGCCGAAATACACCGGCAAGAACGTGATCAACCCGCTGGCCGCCATCTGCGCCGGCATGATGATGCTGGAGCATCTCGGCGAGCAACAGGCGGCCCAGGCGATCAACGCGGCCGTGTCCGACGTCTGCGCGACGAAGGTCAAGAGCCTGGCCGCCGGCAAGATGGGCTACGGCACGCAGGAAGTCGGCGATCTGGTGGCCGAGCGCGTCTGATAGCTGCCACAGAATATCTCTGTGCCACTAGCCTGTAAAATCGCCGCATGTTGACATGGATTATTTCGTAAGCGGTTTGTTTGTTGCGGCTATGCCGGGCTGTGTATTCTGTGGCAAAAAAGATGAAGCCAACATGAAGCAGTATAACTGTTGTGTGGTGGGCATCGGCGCGGTCGGCACCGAGATGGTGCGGCTGCTCCGGGCGCGCCGTTTTCCGGTCAAGGACCTGACCATTCTGGCGCGCAGCGAGCGCACGGAGGTCATTGACGGCGTGAGTTATGCGGTCCAGCCGGCCCGGCCCGAGGCGTTTGCCGGCCTGGACTTCGCCTTCTTCGCCGGCACCGAGGGGGCCAAGGGCGCCTCGCAGACGCTGGGGTGGGAGGCGGTCCAGCGCGGCTGCGTGGTCATCGATAACGGCGACGACTTCCGCATGGACCCGCGCGTGCCGCTGGTAATACCGGAGATCAATCCGGAAGCGCTCCGGTCGCACCAGGGCTTCATCGCCAATCCGAACTGCAGCACGATCATCGCCCTGATGGCGCTGGCCCCGCTGCACCGGGCGGCGCGCATCCGCCGCCTGGTGGCCAGCACTTACCAGGCGGTCTCCGGCACCGGCAGCGCCGCGGTCAAGGAGCTCGAAGCGCAAGTCCGCGCCTGGGCCGCCGGCCAGCCGCTCACGGCCGAAGTCTATCCGCATCCGATCGCCTTCAACGTGATTCCGGCGGTCGGCTCGTTCAAGGACGCGTCCGGCGAAAGCACCGAGGAGATCAAAATGCGGCGGGAGACGCACAAGATTCTCGATCCGGCCATCCGGGTGGCCGCCACCACGGTGCGCGTGCCGGTTTTCAACGGCCACAGTATGGCCCTCAACATCGAGTTGGAACAGCCGCTGAGCGTCGCGCAGGCGCGCGCGCTGCTGGCGCGGGCGCCGGGCGTCCAGGTGGTGGACGACCCGCAGCAGGCCGCCTATCCGCTGCCGATCAACGCCAGCGGCAACTACGACGTGCTCGTCGGCCGGCTGCGCCAGGACCTGAGCGTCCCCAACGGCCTGGCGCTGTGGTGCGCCGGCGACAACATCTGGAAAGGGGCGGCCCAGAACGCCATCCAGATCGCCGAGGAACTGCTGCGCCAGGGCCTGAAGTAAGCGTTTTTTTCTTGCAAAAGAACGCCCGCGTGGCATCCTGCCGCCGAAGGTCAACCTGAAACAACCGGAGGAGAAAATGGCTAGATTAGTTACCTTGTTCACCGGGCAGTGGGCGGATTTGTCCATCAAGGACCTCGCGCCGCTGGCCAAAAAGATGGGTTATGACGGTCTGGAACTCGCGTGCTGGGGCGATCACTTCGACGTGGAGCAGGCCGCGAAGGATGCGAAATACTGCAAGGGTCTGTGGGATCTGCTCGACAGCCACGGGCTGACGTGCTGCGCGGTTTCCAGCCACCTGGTCGGCCAGGCGATCTGCGACCTGATTGACGAGCGGCACAAGGCCATCCTGTCGCCCGCGATCTGGGGCGACGGCGACCCCGAAGGCGTGCGCCAGCGCGCGGCGAAGAACATGATCCTGACGGCAAAGGCGGCGCGGAATTTCTTCAACGCCAAGCCGGGCCGCAAGGGCAAGGATGCCTATCCCGCCGTCGTCAACGGCTTCACGGGCTCGAGCATCTGGCATGCGGTCTATGCGTTCCCGCCGACCAGCCAGGCCTACCTTGAAAAAGGCTACGCCGACTTCGCGCAGCGGTTCGGCCCGATCCTGGACGCGTTCGACAAGGCGGACGTCAACTTCGCGCTCGAGGCGCATCCCACCGAGATCGCGTTTGACATCGCCAGCGCACAGCGCGCGGTGGCGGCCGTCAAGGGCCACAAGCGGTTCGGGTTCAATTTTGACCCGTCGCACTTCGGCTACCAGGGCGTGGACTATGTGAAGTTCATCCGCACCCTCGGCGACCGCATCTTCCACTCGCACGTCAAGGACGCCTGGTGGGGCCATGGCAACGGCGACGTGGGCGTGTTCGGCGGCCACGTGGACTTCGGCGACGCGCGGCGGTTCTGGGACTTCCGCAGCGTCGGCCGCGGCGACGTGAAGTTCGAGGAGATCATCGTCGCCCTGAATGACGTTGGCTATCGCGGCCCGCTCTCAGTGGAGTGGGAGGATGGCCGGATGGACCGCGTCCACGGCGCCACCGAGGCGTGCGCGTTCGTGAAGAAGCTGGACTTCGCGCCGAGCAAGCTCGCGTTCGACGCGGCGTTCGACAAGAAAAACCAATAAGAAAATACGAAATCCGAAGCACGAAATCCAAATTCGGATTTGGATGAAACCTGATTAACCAAGGAGAAAACATGAACCGTAAATTGAGAATGGGCATGGTGGGCGGCGGACCGGGGGCGTTCATCGGCGAAGTGCACCGCAAGGCGGCGCGCATGGACGGCGGCATCGAGGTCGTGGCGGGCGCCTTCCATATCGATCCGAAGCTCAGCCGCGTGATGGGTAAACAGCTCTGTCTCGAACCCGCGCGCGCCTACGCCAACTATGAGCAGATGATCGAGCGGGAGCTGAAGCGCGAGGACAAGATTGACTTCGTGGCCGTCACGACGCCGAACAACTGGCACTTCCCGATCGCCAACGCCTTCCTGAAGGCCGGCTTCAATGTCATGTGCGAGAAGCCGATGACGATGAGCCTGAAGGAAGCCAAGGACATGGCGAAGGCCGTCGCCGAATCCGGCAAGGTCTTCGGTCTGATGCACAACTATGTGGGCTATCCGATGGTCAAGCTCGCGCGCGACATGGTGCGGCAGGGCGATCTCGGCAAGATCTACAAGATCGTCGTGCAGTATCCGCAGGGCTGGCTGATCCGCCCGATCGAGCGCGAAGGCCAGCAGCAGGCCTCCTGGCGCACCGACCCGAAGCAGAGCGGCGCCGCCGGCTGCATGGGCGACATCGGCACGCATGCCGAGAACCTCGCGCATTACATCACCGGCCTCAACATCACGGAGATCTGCGCCGACCTGACGACGTTTGTCAAGGGCCGCCGGCTGGATGACGACGGCAACTGCCTGGTGCGCTTCAACAAGGGCGCGAAGGGCATCCTGCACGCCAGCCAGGTTTCCATCGGCGAGGAAAACGGTCTCGCGATCTGGGTCTATGGCGAGAACCAGGCCCTCGAGTGGCACCAGGAGCATCCGAACTATCTGTACGTCAAGGTCATTAACGGCCCCGTGCAGGTTTGGCGTCGCGGCAACGACTACATCGGCGCGAAAAGCCCGGCGGCGGCGCGCGCCACGCGCATCCCGTTCGGTCATCCCGAGGCGTTCCTCGAGGCGTTCGCGAACAACTCCGTCAACTTCGCCGACACCATCCGCGCGAAAATGGACCGCCGGAAGCCCACGGAACTCGAACGCGACTTCCCGGGTGTCAAGGAAGGCGTCACCG
>CAIQIC010000005.1 GCA_903871765.1 uncultured Lentisphaerota bacterium | reverse complement strand
TCGCTGGCGGCCCGGCGGCCACCGCTACCGTCGGCGAAGCCGTCGCGGATTAATCTGGTTTCGTGCCGTTCGCGTATGCCCGCCGTAGTCCCGACCTCCAGTGAGTCGGGACGAAGGCAGGGTGTTTCGTAGTGATCTCAATGTTCGAATCCAGAATTGAAGAGCCGATCCATACTTTGTACGTCCCGTGCAACAATTTGAACATTTGAGAGCGGCGGAACTGCACTGCCCGCGCTGCCGGCAGTTGCGGCCGGTGCGCGAGCGCCTGCTGCTGGTGCTGCCTTACGCCGAGCTCTACGAGTACCGCTGCACGGTGTGCGCCATGTCGCTCGCCTCGCGCGAGGTCAAGGCGCCGCCGCTGTCCGGGGCCCTGCCGGTCGCGGCGATCCCGCCGCGACCGGCTTCCGGCCAGCCACGGTCACGTCCGCGCCCGGTGCGCGGGCTGTTGCGCTGAGCCGGCCGGCCGTTGTGCCGGCATTGCGGATGGGCGGGGGGAGAAGGTGGCGCGGATCGGGCCGCGTAGATTGCGCGTGATACCGGCCCGTCCGCTGTGTTGTCGCGGGATGGCGCGTATGCATATACAGCGTCACCCGTGCCGCCTTGCGGCCGAACCGGTCTGACGCGCTCCTGCGCGGGTCCGCCTACGGCGTACAACCCGATCCGCGCCACGGTTGCACCCATCGCGCGGACGTGATGGACGGAGATGAAGATCCGTAGCTTTCTTTTCCCGCCTTCTGTGGTGAGTATTTACCGGCTGTGAAAATACGGGCGGGAAAAGAGAGGAAATGGCGGGGACAACGGGGCTCGAACCCGCAACCTCCGCCGTGACAGGGCGGCGCTCTAAACCAATTGAGCTATGTCCCCAGCTCCGTGGAACCCGGAAAACAGGCCGGAGGAATAGACCACAATTCGCCCCCGATGGCAATGGAATAATGCCGGGCTGGAATAATGCCGGACACCCAGGCGCGGCGGTGGAAAACGCGCCGGGCAGCAGTGTCTGTGATCGTTTCCAACGGTGGTTTTCAGACTGAAAATTGGTAGCGCAGGACGCTCAAGGCGAAGAGGGCGGCGGTGTCCACGCGCAGAGTCAGGGGGCCGAAGCTGACCGGCACGGCGCCGGCGGCCTGCGCAGCCGCCAGCTCGGCGGGCGTCAGGTCGCCCTCCGGCCCGATCAGCACGCCGATCTGGGCGGGAGCGCGCGCGGGCGCCGCTGCTGCCAAGGCCGCACGCAGCGGCGGGGCGTACGCGGCGAGGGAGCCGACGATCCAGAAGTCGGGACGGATCGGACCCGCGGTCAGGGCCTGGAAAAGATTTTCCAACGCCGGAAACACCGCCAGTTCCGGCAGCCACGCGGCGCCGCACTGCCGCGCGGCGTTGAGCGCAAGCTGGCGCCAGCGCGCGATTTTCCCGGGCAGGCGGTCGGCTTGCAACCGGGCGACCGAACGCTCGGCGGGCGCCACGGAAATCCTGGTCACCCCCAATTCCACGGCCTTCGGAATAATCGCGTCCAGGACCTGCTCCCGCGGCAGCGCTTGGAGCAGATGGAGTTCGACGACGGGCCGCGGATGCTGTGTGGATTGGCGCAGCCGCAGCGCGGGGCCGGCGGCGCCCAACTCCGCGCGGCCGGTGCGGCCGGCGCCGTCGAAGACTTCGACGCTGTCGCCCGGCTGCACGCGCAGGACGCGAACCAGGTGATGCCATTCGCCAGCGGCCGGCGTCAGGAGCTCCCCGCGCCACGCGGCCGGCTCGACAAAACACCGCCGGTGATCACGCTCCGGTTTCATGGGCCCATGGCTTGCTTGTGTTCCATGAACTCGGCGAACTGGCTCTTGAGCTGGCGGAGCTGCGGGTAGTTATCCTCCGTACAGGCGGCGCCCAGGGCGCGCAGCGCATCGCGCTGGCTGCCGCCGAGCCGGGCGGGAACTTCGACGATCACGCGAATGTGATGGTCGCCGTCACGAACACCGCGGATGCCCGTCAGGCCTTGGCCACGCAGGCGGAAGACAGTGCCGCTGGCGGTGCCCGCCGGAATCTTCAAGGGGCGGAAGCCATGGATCGTTGGCGCCTCGATTTCGCCGCCGAGCGCGGCGACGTCCAATGAAATCGGCCAGTCACAGAGCGTATCCTCGTCGCGCCGCTGGAACAACGCGTGCGGCTTGACGTGGATGACGATGTAGAGGTCGCCAGCCGGCCCGCCGCGAATCCCGCCCTCGCCCCGGCCGGCCAGCCGCAGCCGCGAACCGGTTTCGACGCCGGCCGGAATTTTCAGCGTGATCTTGCGGCGGCCCTTCACGCGGCCTTCACCGCGGCAGGCGCGGCACGGCTTGGCGATCACGGCGCCCGCGCCGCCGCAGTGCGGACAAGTCTGCCGCAACTGGATGAAACCGGTATCCCGGATCAGTACTCCGTGGCCGTTGCAGTGCCGGCAGCGCTCCGTGCCACTGCCGGCTTCGGCGCCGGAACCCTGGCAGGCTGCACAGGCCCCCGGAATATTGAGTTCGATTTCGCGCTCCGAGCCGCAGACCGCCTCCTCGAAGTCAATCTCCAGGTCAAAACGCAAGTCCGCGCCGCGCGTGGTGGCTTCTGCGCCCCCGCCCCCGCCGAAAAAGTTGTCAAAGATACTGCCGCCGCCGCCGAAGGCGCCCATGAACGTGCGCAGCGCCTCCTCCAGATCGATGCCGCCGCCGGCCCCGCCGCGTCCCGCGCCCGGCTGGAAAGCGGCCAGGCCGAACTGGTCGAACAAGTGACGCTTCTGCGGGTCGCTCAAGACCTCATAGGCCTCGGTAATCTCCTTGAAACGCTCCTCCGCCTCGATGTTGTCCGGATTGCGGTCGGGATGATACTGCAACGCCAGCTTGCGATAGGCCTTTTTAAGGTCGTCGTCCGTGGCCGACCGGTCCACGCCGAGCACCTCGTAAAAATCTCGTTTAGCGGCGGCCATCAGACAGCGCTCTCTTCCGGCAACGCAGGGGACTGATCAGCCGGCGGTGTCGGCACGGCGGCGTCAGGCCCGGCCGCCGGTGCCGGCTGCGGGCCGCCGGCGACGATCACCTGCGCCGGCCGCAGCAGTTTGGCGCCGAGCCGGTAGCCGCGCCGGACCTCGGTCATCACCGTGTCGGTCGGATGCTCCTCCGACGGCATGCTGGTGACGGCCTCGTGCTCGTGCGGATTGAACAACAGGCCCTCCACCGCGAGGGGTGTCAGACCCGCCTGTTTGAGCGTCTCGACGAGCTGTTGGTAAATCATCCGGAAGCCCTCCACGAGGGTGGCGTCCCCGCCGTGCGCCTGCGCGTTGCGCAGACCGAGCTCGAAATGATCCAGCGCCGGCAGCAGCGCCAGGATCAAGCGCTCGGCCGCCTGCTGCTGTTCCTCGGCGCGCTCGCGGGCCAGACGCTTGCGGTAGTTGTCGAAATCGGCCTGCAGCCGCAGCAGCCGATCTTTCAGTGCGTCCACCTCGGACGGCGCTGAGCCGGCCGGGGCCGCGCCCGGCGCCGGGGCGGCTTCCGCCGCCGGTTTTGATTCGCCGGCCAACGTCGGCTTGGGATGAACGTGCTTCTTCTCTTTCATGGTCGCGGATTCCGTACGGCCCTTTGTTAGCAGCCGGCTTCCACGCCTGCAATCAAAAACGGCCGTGTCCGCCGCTTGCTTCGACCGGCGTTTTGCTGCATGCTGTGACCGGCATGTTGACCAGGTTGCATCGGACGATCGTGGAAAAGAAGCTGTTGCGGCCCGGGCAGCGGGTGCTGGTGGCCGTCTCCGGCGGCGCGGATTCCGTCGCCTTGGCGCACGCGCTGCACCGGCTGCGCCGCCGGCTGGACCTCCGGCTGGTCCTCGCGCATCTCCATCACGGAATTCGCGGTCGGGCGGCGGACGCCGACGCGGCTTTCGTCCGCCGGCTGGCCCGGCGCCTGGGCCTGCCGCTGATCGCGGAGCGCGCCGACGTGCACGCGCTGGCGCGCGCCGCCGGCGTCTCGCTGGAAATGGCCGCGCGGCAGGCGCGCTACGAGTTTCTGCTCCGCGCGGCGCGGCAGACCGGCGCGGATGCCGTCGCGGTAGCCCATACGGCGGACGACCAGGCCGAGACCGTGCTGCTCCGGCTGGCGCGCGGCGCCGGGCCACAGGGACTGGGCGGCATGGAGGCGGTCAGCCGCCGCGCGGGCTTGACGATCCTGCGGCCCCTGCTCGGGGTCCGGCATGCCGACCTCGTGGCATTTCTCAAGCAAAACCGGCTGCGCTGGTGCGAGGACGCCAGCAACCGCGATATGCATTTTCTGCGTAACCGGGTCCGGCACGAGCTGCTGCCGCTGATCGAAAAACGGCTGAATCCGCGCATCCGCGACGCGCTCCTTCGCACGGCCGACGTGCTGCGCGCGGAGCAGGCCTGGCTGGACGAATTGGCGGCGGCGGCGCTGGCGGACTGCGTTGGTGCGGCCCGCAGCCCGGACGCCGCACGGCGCGCGACCGTTGCAGAACATCCGGCCTTGGCGGTGCGGAAACTGGCGGCGCTGCCGCTGGCGGCGCGGCGGCGCGTGGTCCGGCTGTGGCTGAGCGGCGGCGGACTGGCGCCGGAGCGGCTGGATTTCGACGCCGTGGAGGCGGTGCTGGCGCTGTTGCACCATGCGCGCGGCACGCAGGCGGCGGAGCTCGGCGGGGGCTGGCGCGCGGTGCGGCGCTACCGGGAACTGGTTCTGGAATCCGCTCCGACCCCGGCCGCCGGTTGGCGGCTGGACATCCGGCCGTACCGCGGCATACTGCGGGAGCGGCCGACGCAACCCGGCCGGCTGCCGGCGCGCGCCACGCTGTCCGCCCGGGCCGTGGGCGCCGCGCCGCTGACGGTCCGCGCCTGGCGGCCGGGGGATCGCATCCGCCCGCTGGGCATGCCGGGGTCGAAGAAGCTGCAGGATATCTTCACCGACGCCAAAGTGCCCCGCGACCGGCGCGCCGCCGTGCCCGTCGTGGTGTGCCGGGGCGAGATTGTCTGGCTGCCGGGCTACCGCGTCGCCCGCGGGTGGGCAGTACCGCGCGCCAACAGCCCGTCGCTGCTGGTCACGGTGGAGCGCCGGCCGGCGCGAGCTTGATTTCCCCCCGCGGCTGCGCCATGTATTCGCGGTGCACAACATGCATGACGAACAGAACGAACGTTACCGGCTGGGGCTGCCCGACATGGACGCGCAACACCACTATCTCTATGCGCTCTTCGACCGCCTGGAACCGTCGGCCACGGTGACCGATGCCGCCGCGGCCGCGTCGCTGCTCGCGGAAATCGAACGCTATCTCCTGTATCACTTCGCCTGCGAGGAGCATCTGATGCGGATGTACAAATTTCCGCAGTTCGCGGCACACCAGGGCGACCACGCCGGCGCCGAAAACAAGCTCGGGCAATTCCTGAATGACTTCGAGCAGCGGCAACTCAATCCGGCCCGGCTGCGGTTGTTCCTGACCGGCTGGCTCATGGAGCACAGTCGCTTGAGCGATGCCGTCTACGCGGCGTGGATCCAGCAATGCCGCGGTGAACCGGCCTTGTCCGCAGCCGCTTCTGAACCGCTGGATTAACCGCAGCCAGTGCGCCGGCGCCGCGGTTGCATGGGAGGTGAGAAGAACAGAACTTCATCCACAGATTGCTCAGCCTGGCACAGCCGCAACCAAATCCTGAAAATCCTGTTGATCCTGTGAAAAAAAAAGATTACATGAAACCGGCGCTTTTGCGCTTCTTGCACAGCTAATGTTTCAAATCTTGTTCTTCGGCGAAGAATATTAACCGCCAAGGCGCCAAGGGCGCCAAGAGAACAGAAAGACATAAGCGAACCAGCATTCTGTGAAATGAAGTCTCTACGAAACCCGAGCGCGTGTTTCTTCTTTCCAAACTTGTCGATCTTGGCGCCTTGGCGGTTTCAATCTGTTTCGGTTGCGGCTGTGCCGCGCTAAGATCTGTTGCGGCTAAACTATCCAGACTTTCTTCCACAGATTTTAAGAACTCAGAAGCTTTCCGCCGACATGAAATCTGTGTAAATCCCATAAATCTGTGGATAAAACTTCAATGCGTCGATTTTTCAGATCAGTGGCGCAGATGAAGGGCCGGGAATGCGCTGGACAGAACCGGCCGCCGGCCGATAATGGCGGCATGACAACCTGCGATGAACGCGCGGCTTCGGTCCGGAATCGCAGCTGCGCGTCCATGGGCCTGCTGGCAGCCCTGCTGGCGCTAGCGCCCGGGACGCGGGCGGAGAACTGGCCCGGCTGGCGCGGACCGCGCGGCGACGGCACCAGCCTGGAAACCAACGTGCCGGTCCGCTGGAGTCCCGGCAGCAACGTGGTGTGGACGGCCGCGCTGCCGGGCCGCGGGCACGGGTCGCCCATCGTGTGGGACGACCGGATCTTCCTGCTGGCCGCGTTCGAGGAGCGCGAGGAGCGCGCCGTGGTGTGCCTGGACGCCCGGACCGGCACGTCTGTCTGGCAGCGGACCGTGGTGACGGCGCCGTTGGAAAAAAAACACAGCCTGAACAGTTACGCCTCCAGCACGCCGGCCACCGACGGCCGGCTGGTTTTCGTCACGTTCCTGGACCGGAAGGACACGGTGGTCGCGGCATACGATTTCGACGGGAACCGGCGGTGGCTGGTCCGGCCCGGCCCGTTTGCCAGCATGCACGGCTTCTGCAGCTCGCCGGTGATTTTCCAGGATAAAGTGATTGTCAATGGCGATCATGACGGCGACGCGTTCATTGTGGCGCTGGACCGGAACACCGGCCGGACGCTCTGGAAAATCGCCCGTGAGAACCGGATGCGCAGCTACTGCACGCCGCTCATCCGTCCGCTGGCCGGCAAGACACAGATGGTGTTATCGGGCAGCAAGTGCGTGGCCAGCTACGATCCCCAGACCGGCGCGCGGTATTGGATCATGGACGGCCCCACCGACCAGACGGTGGCGTCGCTGGTGTACAACGAACGGGCCGACATGCTGCTGTATACCGGCGGCTACCCCGAGCTCCACATTCTCGGCATCAAGCCCGACGGGCAGGGCAACGTGACCCGGACGCATGTGGCCTGGCGCACCACCCAGGGTGTGTCGTATGTGCCGGCGCCCATCTCCTTCGGGGATTATTTCATGGTAGTCAGCGACGCCGGCAAGACGACGTGCTTTCAGGCCGCCGACGGCCGCGTCCTCTGGAGCGAGCGGCTCGGCGCCGAGCATGCCGCGCTCGTATCCGCTGGCGGGCTGGTGTATGCTTTATCCGATGCGGGCGTGATGACGGTGATCAAGCCCGGCCCGGTGTTCCAGGTGGTCGCGCGCAATGAACTGGGCGAAAAATTCTTCGCCTCGCCCGCGCTCAGCGGCGGCCGGATGTACCTGCGTAGCGATCAGCGGCTGTGGTGCCTGGGTGAACGTGAACGCAGCGTGAGATGACGACATGAGCTCAACCGCCTGCTCGACCGGTTTGCCCGGGGGCCATCGGTGGCGTTCATCGGCGAGTTGAGCTACGATGCGCCCCGCGACCAGCAGGCGGGGCGTCTGCAATTCCTGGTGCACGAAGCCAACTGGATCCAGGCGGAACCCTGACCGGCGGGCCAGGGTGGGACGGGAGAAAAAAAACGCAACCGAGGAGGAACTTATGCCTTTCACCTTGCCGCTGGGCGAACGAGCGCCGGATTTCCGGCTGCCGGCGACGGACGGCCGGACCTACAGCCTGGCCGACTTCCGGGACGCCAGGGTGTTGGTGATTTTCTTCACCTGCAACCATTGCCCGTACGTCCTGGGGTCTGACGAGGTGACCCGCCGCACGGTGGAGCGCTACGCCCCGCTCGGCGTCGCGTTCGTCGGCATCAACGGCAACAGTCCGAACACCTACGCCGAAGACGATTTTCCGCACATGGTCGCCCGGATGCAGCAGCACCGTTTTCCCTGGCGCTACCTGCACGATGCCACGCAGGACATCGCCCGCGCCTACGGGGCGCTGCGCACGCCGCACTTTTTCGTTTTCCACGCGGAGCGCAGGCTGATCTACACCGGCCGCGGCGTGGACAGCCCGCGCGACACGGCGCGCATGAAAGTCAACGACCTTGAGCGCGCGCTGGCGGAACACCTGGCCGGCCGCCCCATCAGCGTGCCGCTGACCAATCCCATCGGCTGCAACATAAAGTGGGAAGGCCGCGACGCGCACTGGATGCCGCCGGAGGCGTGCGACCTCGTGTGAGGGCGCGCCGGTCACCCCTAGGTGAAAATGCGGCGGCTACGAACCTTTCTCCACGGGCGCCTTGGCTTCTTTCCAGCCATGGATGCCGGCCGAGAAGTGCTTGACGTTGGTGTAGCCGAGCTTCCTGGCCGCCGCCGCCGCTTCCTTGTAGGCCATGCACTGCGGGCCGCCGCAATAGGCCACGATCAGCGCGCCCTTGTCCTGCGGCAGCAGTTCGGCCAGCTTGGCCTTGCTGCCGGCGAAATCGAGCGCGCCCGGAATATGACCCTCTTTCCAGGACGCGGTGCCATTGGCGTCCAACAGCGTGACCGTCTTGGCGTTGATCGCCGCCTGAAGGTCCGGAATGGTGACATCCGGGCATTCGGCGGCCTGGACCGTCACCGCCAAGGCGGCCGTCGCTAGCAATATAACCAACCATTTCATAATGTCTCCTTTTGTTTGTTCCACGAATACCAAGACAAGTATACAGTATTCAGGAGTCAGAATCCAGAATAGGCCGTGGGTGCCCCGTTGCGTCAAATAGAAAAGACACCGAAACGGCGGGCGGTGGTGAAGCCTGTTGCGTCATAATGATGACACCAAAGCGAGTGAGCTGGCGTGGGCCTCGGGAGGGCTTGGTGCCGGCCACACCATGCGCTTGCGTTGGCGGCTCCCTTTTGGCACTTTTCCCGCGTTGATCCGGAACGAACTGCCGAGCGAGAGTGTGAACTAATATTCCATCGGCACCAGGAGAAGCATGGTCATGAATGAACAACCACCGCCGGTCCCGGCCGCCGCCAAAACGTCCGTTCTGGCCATCGCCAGTCTGGTGCTGGGCATCCTCAGCGTGTTCTGTTTCGGCTTCCTCACGGCCATCCCCGCCATCATCCTGGGGATCGTGGCGCTGGTGAAGATCAACCGCGCCGCCGGGGCCAAGACCGGCCAAGGGCTGGCCATCGCCGGCCTCGCGACCGGCGGCGTCGGTTTGATCTTCGGCACAGCTATATTGGCGGCGCTGCTGTTGCCGGCCGTCGCCAATGCTCGCGAACGCGCGCTGCGCGCCGCCTGCATGTCGAACGAGCGGCAGATTGCCCTCGTTTATCTGACTTACCAGCAGGAACATAACGGCCAGGCGCCGCAGGCGCTTGACGACCTGCGCAAACTCGTCGGCAACGACCAGGTCTTCCATTGCCCGGCCGACCGGGATCCCGGCCAGCCGAGCTACCAACTGATGCCCGGCGGCAAAGTCGGGGACATCATCCTGCGCGAGAAGCCCGGCAATCATCGCCGCGGCGGCAACGTCGCGTACGGCGATGGCCACGTGGAATTCCAGCGAACGGTGCCCGATCGCTGACGAGCCGCCCCTGCACTGGTTGAACCGCAAGGCTCCGTCTCCATGGCCGGTCCGCGCGTGCCAGGGCAGACACGTCTAAAAACTTCAAGAATGATGCGGATAATCGTCGGCGAGGGCGCCGACGACCACACGCGAGAGCGCGTGTGCTCCCCAGTAGAGCCGCGCATTCCTTTCGGCTCGACGCTGCGCGGCTGTTTTGCCACGATACTACCGTGTCGTTATCAACCGGGAGCAACGTATGAAACATAAAGCATGGTGGCTGGTTTTGCTGTGGGCGTGCGGGGCGGTGGCGCTGCGGGCGCCGGCGGCGACGCCGGACCTCTCCGCGCCGGAAACCAAGGCGGAGCGCGATGCCCGCATGCAGTGGTGGCGTGCGGCGCGCTTCGGCATGTTCATCCACTGGGGCGTCTATTCCGTGCCGGCCGGAACGTATAACGGCAAGCCCATCGGCGACATCGGCGAGTGGATCATGAATAACGGGAAGATCCCGGTGGCCGTGTATGCCAAATATGCCGAACAGTTCAATCCGGTGAAGTTCAACGCGGACGAGTGGGTCAGTATCGCCAGGAAGGCGGGGATGAAATACATCGTCATCACCTCCAAGCACCATGACGGTTTCGCGATGTTCCACTCCCGGACCAGCAAGTACAACATTTACGATGCCACTCCGTTCAAACGCGATCCGTTGAAGGAACTGGCCGCCGCGTGCCGGAAGCAAGGGATCAAGCTGGGCTTTTACTATTCACAGTACCAGGATTGGCATCATCCGGGCGGCGGCGCGTATGGCAACAGTTGGGACGAGGCGCAGAAGGGCGATCTTTCGGAGTATGTCAACAAGATCGCCATCCCGCAGGTCCGCGAAATTCTCAGCAACTACGGACCGATTGCCGTGTTGTGGTGGGATACGCCCGGCGACATCAGCCAGGCAGACATTGTAAAGCTGCATGATTTGCTGAAGCTGCAGCCCGGGATCGTCTGGAACAACCGGCTGGGCGGCGGGTTCAGCGGCGATACCGAGACGCCCGAGCAGTACATCCCCGCCACCGGGTATCCCGGACGCGACTGGGAAACCTGCATGACGATCAACGATACTTGGGGCTATAAATCATATGACCACAACTGGAAATCAACCGAGACGCTGATCCGCAACCTGGTTGATATTGCCAGCAAGGGCGGAAACTACCTGCTGAACGTCGGTCCTTCCTCTGAAGGACTCATTCCCGGTCCGTGTGTTGAGCGTCTGGCCGAAGTCGGCCAATGGATGAAGGTGAACGGCGAGGCGATTTATGCCACGAGCGCCAGCCCGTTCAAACGGCTGAGCTGGGGGCGGTGTACTCAAAAGCCCGGCCTTCTGTATCTTCACGTTTTTGACTGGCCGAAAGACGGCCGGCTGGTCGTTCCGGGCTTGTACAATAAGATCAAGAAAGCCTATCTCCTCGCGGATGACGGCCAGGCGAAACTGGCCATAGAAGAAGCCGAGGAAAGCGCCAAGGTCATCACGGTTGGCGAGCAAGCGCCGGACCCGGTGGCCGCGGTGGTGGTGCTGGAGATCGAGGGCGCCGCGGATGTCAGGATTCCTTCGGTTACACAGATGGCGGATGGCGCGGTGCTGCTGCTGCCGGTGGACGCCGATATCCATGGAACAGCCCAGGTCGAAAACAAAGCCGGCCAGGACAACATCGGCTTCTGGACAGACCCATCCTGTTTCGTCACCTGGCAATGCAAGGTTACACAGCCCGGCCAGTTTGAGGTGGAGATTACCAGCGCTTGCGAGGGGCAGGGCGGGAGCGAATATACCGTGAGCGCCGGTCAAGAGAGCATCAAGGACACGGTCGCGGGAACCGGCGGCTGGGATACTTTCAAGACCAGGAAGATCGGCGTGCTTTCCATTCCGGCGGCGGGGATCGTTGAGATTGCGGTCAAGCCGTTGAATTTGAAGACCGCCGGCGTCATGAACCTGCGGTCGCTCAGCCTCAAGCCGGTGCAGCAATAAATGCGGATCCCGGCATGAACAGCCTCCCGCGGCGCGCAGGCGCACGACCCGGTGAGCCATCCGCTGACGGGGATGGCCGCTGTTGCGGCAGGCCCGACGAAAGACAGGGGTATCATGGATAAGAACATCAAACCGTTCATTTCCGCCGACCGCAAGCTCCCGGAAGTCACCGTGACGGCCGTGGGGCTGGGGCTGGTGCTGGCGCTGGTCATGTGCGCCGCCAACGCCTACCTGGGCCTGTATGCCGGCATGACGGTCTCGGCCTCGATCCCCGCCGCGGTGATCTCCATGGGCATCCTGAAGGGGATCTTCCGGCGCGGCACCATCCTGGAAAACAACATCGTCCAGACCATGGCATCCGCCGGCCAGTCGGTGGCGGCGGGGATCATCTTCACCATGCCGGCGCTGATCATCTCCAAAATGTGGACGGGGTTCGATTACTGGACCGTCACGCTGATCGCCGCCAGCGGCGGCGTGCTGGGCGTGCTGTTCATGGTCCCCATGCGCCGGATGCTCATTGCCGGCGACAGCAAGGAGCTCACGTACCCGGAAGGCGTCGCCTGCGCCGAGGTGCTGCAGGCGGGGGAAAAAGGCGGCGGCGGCATCCTGCAGGTTTTTTTTGCCGTGCTGTTCGGCGGCGCGTACAAGCTGCTGACCGGCGGCGTCACCGTCATCAAGGGCACCGTGGAAGGCGCCCGCTTTCTGGGGAACTCCCTGTTCTACGGCGGCTTGGACATTTCGCCGGCGTTAGTTGGTGTGGGGTATATCGTCGGTTTCGAAGTCGCCCTGCTTGTGTTTCTGGGCGGCGCGGCGGGCTGGCTGCTGGTCATTCCGGTGATGGCGTTGTATCACCCGGCGGCGGCGGGCGTCAGCGCCATGGATCACGCCTACACCCTTTGGAGCGAATATGTCCGTTTCATCGGCGTCGGCGGCATGATTGTCGGCGGCCTGTGGTCCATCTGGTCCATCCGCCGGGGCATGCTGGCCGGCGTCCGGGAAATCGCCGCCCTGTTCGCCAAAAAAACCGCGGCGTATCAGGCGCCCCTGCGCACCGACCGGGACATGGGCTTCAAGCAGCTCTTGTTCATCCTGGCCGCCGTCGCCATCCTGGTCTTCTACATTTATTATCACCTCACCCGGCAGGTGAGCTACGCGCTCCCATCCACGCTGGTGATGATTGTGGCCGCCTTCTTTTTCGTGGCGGTGTCCAGTTACATCGTGGGGCTCATCGGCAGCTCGAACAACCCCGTCTCCGGCATGACGATCTGCACCGTGCTGTTCGCCGCCCTAATCATGATCCTCCTGGGCCTCAAAGGCCCGGCGGCCATCGTGGCCACGCTGGGCGTTGCCGGCGTGGTGTGCTGCGCCGCGTGCACGGCCGGCGACGTGTCCCAGGACCTGAAGACCGGGCAATTGGTGGGCGCCACGCCCGCGGCGCAGCAGTGGACCATGATGCTGGGCGCGCTGGCGGCGGCGTTCGTCATTTCGCCGGTGCTGAGCCTTCTCCACCGGGCGTATGGCATCGGCACGGGCGCCCCCGGCTCGCTGAAGGCGCCGCAGGCCTCGCTGTTCGCCAAGATCGCCGAAGCCATGTTTTCGCCCACCGCGCGGCTGCCCTGGGGCATGATCGGCCTGGGCATCGCGGCCGCCATCGGCCTGATCCTGCTCAACCAGTGGCTGGAGGCCCGAAAATACTCCTTCCGCGCCTACATTATGCCCGTCGCCGTGGGCATTTACCTGCCCTGGTCGCTCTCGTTCCCGATCCTGTTCGGCGGCATCATCTACTACCTGGCGGACCGGAAATTGAAGCAGACCGGTTCGGCCGCCGCGCACCAGGCCGGGACACAAGCCGGCGTGCTGTTCAGCTCCGGCCTGATTGCCGGCGAGTCCCTGGCGGGGATCCTGCTGGCCATCCCGATTGTGGCGGGCTCGAAACTGCCGTATGAGATCAAGGCGCTGACCGCCCATGACGGCCTGTTCTCGCTGGTTTCCGTCCTGCTCTTGGCCGTGATGCTGTATGTGCTGTATGCGGTGGGCTTCAAGAAAAAAACAGGGATAAATCCATGAAAATGGGCGGAACAAAAAAGACACTGCCGGAAAATGACCGGGTGGCATTTGATTTCACGCGGCGGACGTTTATCAAGGCAGCCGGACTGGCCGCCGCGTGGGGGCTGGCGCAACGGGCCAGTGCGGAGGCGCCGAAGCCGATCCAGGGATTCGAGCAGCAGCCGACCGACCCCCAGGCGGCCAAGGGCTGGCAGCCGTTCAGCGACCGGAAGCTGCGCGTCGGGATCGCCGGCTACGGCGTCTGCCAGATGGGCGCGGCGTTCTCGTTCCAGCACCACCCGAACGTCGAGGTGGCGGCCGTCACCGACCTGCTGCCGGACCGCTGCGCCGCGCTGGCGGAGGCCTGCCGGTGCGCCAAGACCTACCCGTCGTGCGAGGAGATGCTCAAGGACGACCGGCTCGAGGCGGTGTTCGTGGCCACCGACGCCCCCAGCCACGCGCGGCTGTGCATTGCCGCGCTGGAGCGCGGCAAGCACGTCGCCTCCGCCGTGCCGGCGGTGTACGGCTCGCTCGAGGACGCCGACAAGCTGCTGGCGGCGGTGAAGCAGAGCGGACGCACGTACATGATGTTCGAGACCTCGTACTTCCATCCCGAAGTGCATACCTGGCGCCAGCAGTACCGGGCAGGGGCACTGGGGAAGCTGATCTATACCGAGGGCGAGTATTATCATTTCATGACCGTGCCGATTGACTCCTACAAGGGCTGGCGCGTCGGCCTGCCGCCGCAATGGTATCCGACGCACTCGAACGCCTACTACGTCGGCGTGACCGGCGGAAGTTTCACGGAGGTGTCGTGCCTGGGCATGCCCAGCATCCTTGGGCATCTCCAGCCGGCCAACAATCCATACCACAACGCCTTCGGCACTGAGATCGCGCTGTTCCGCACCAGCGAGGGCGGCATGGCGCGGATGGCCGTCAGTTGGGACACGCCCACCAACGAAGGCGAGACGGGGCGGATTCGCGCTCCCAAGGCCGTCGGGCCGCTAAGTCCCCGGCCGCCGCTGCCTCCCGCCGTCCAGGCCGGCGGGCACGGCGGCTCGCACGGCTACCTGATGAGCGAATTCGTGGACGCCATCCTGCGCGACCGGTTGCCGCTGGTGGACGTGACCAAGGCCCTGGCCATGACCGCCGGCGGCATCGTCGCCCACCAGTCGGCGCTCAAGGGCGGCGAACTGCTGAAGATTCCGCAGTACGCCCTGTAGACCGGATAACGGCATGAATGAAAGGCATGTAATATCAGTTTCCGTCTTGTGAACCGCAGCATCAGCGTCCGGCAGGATGCCGGACGCAGTCCCGACCTCCCAGAGAGTCGGGGCGCTCCCCTTCGCCGGATTTGGATCCTGTGCGCCGCGCTGTGGCTGGGCGCCGCGGCGCCGGGGCGCGTGCTCCGGGTCGGCGCCACGCAGCCGCTCAAGACCCCCAGTGCCGCCGCCGCGGCGGCACAGGACGGCGACACCGTGGAGATCGAGACCGGCGTATACACCGGTGACGTCGCGGTTTGGTCGGCCAACCGGCTGACCCTCCGCGGCGTGCACGGCACGGCGCATCTGGATGCGCAGGGACGGAGCGCCCAGCAGAAGGCGATCTGGGTGATCCGCGGCCATGACACAACGGTGGAACATATCGAGTTCTCCGGCTGCCGCGTGCCGGACCGCAACGGCGCGGGCATCCGCCAGGAGGGCCGGGGCCTGGTGGTGCGGTATTGCAGCTTCCACGACAACGAAGACGGCATGCTCACCGGCGCCAACCCCGAAAGCGACATTCTCGTCGAGCACACCGAGTTTCATCATAATGGCCATGGCGACGGCTTATCGCACAACATCTACGTCGGCCGGGTGCGGCGCTTCACGCTGCAGTTCTGTTACTCGCACCACGCCGCCGTGGGACATCTCGTGAAAAGCCGGGCCGAGGAGAACTACATCCTCTACAACCGGCTGATGGACGAACAGGACGGGCATTCCAGTTACGTCATTGATCTGCCCAACGGCGGCCGCAGTTTTGTCATCGGCAACCTGCTGCAGCATGGGCCGCGCGCCGAAAACGGCACGGCGTTTTCGTACGCCGCCGAGGGGGCGAAGAACGCCGTCCAGGAGCTGTACTTTGTGAACAACACCTGCGTGAACGAACGGCAGCCGGCGGCGGTGTTCCTGCGGGCAGCGGGTGCGGCGCCTAAGATCCGCGTGATCAACAATCTCTTCCTCGGCAACGGCCGCCTGTATGCCGGACCAGGCGAAGTCGCCGGCAACCTCGTTGCCAGCCCCGCCGGCTTCGCCGACCCTGCGCACTTTGATTATCGGCTGGCGCCGTCGTCACCGGCCGCGGGTGCGGGCGCGGATCCCGGCCGGGTCGGGGATTTCAGCCTGACCCCTGCCTTTTATTACCAGCATCCGCTCGGCGCGGCCCCGCGGCCGCAGCATGAGAAACTGAACATTGGTGCCGGCCCAGTCGCGAAATGATGGGCATGCGAAAACACCGGAATCGTTACCGATTCCGCTCCGAATATGGATCGAACTTGTGGCGCCATGTGTAGATGCTTATGCCCGGTGATGACCAGAGACACACATGAAAATCGGCAGGCCTGTTTTGATGCTCCTGGCGCTATGGCTCAATGCCTGTGCCCGGGAGTACACCACCGAGGAACGTGTGCAGCAGTTCGGCGGGACCGTCCGCCAACGCCTGGCGCCCCGCTTCGCCGCGGCGCGCGTTCCATATCCGCCGGCCAAGGTGACACTTATCGGGTTCAAGCAGGAACGCGAGTTGCAGCTCTATGCCGCCGGCACGAACGGCGTCTATCATTGGATCCGGTCCTATCCGATCCTGGCCGCCAGCGGTACGCAGGGACCGAAATTGCGGCAAGGCGACCGGCAGGTGCCGGAAGGGCTGTACCGCATCGAGTCCTTGAACCCGAACAGCCGCTACCACCTGGCCCTCCGGGTCAATTACCCCAATGCGTTCGATCGCGCGCAGGCCGAAGCGGAGGGTCGCGGCAGCCTCGGGGGCGACATCATGATCCATGGCAATGCCGTCTCCATCGGCTGCCTGGCCATGGGCGATACCGCCGCCGAGGATTTGTTCGTGCTGGCCGCCGTCACGGGCGTGCCGAACGTGCTGGTCATTTTGAGCCCCGTGGATTTTCGCGTGCGGACGGTCGCCCGGTACCATCCCGGCACGCCGCCCTGGGTGCCGGCCTTGTACGCCACCATCCAAGCCGGGCTGCGCAAGTACGAGCGGCCGCAAGAAGCGCCGCCCGTGGTCACGCCGCCGCCGCGCGGCCGGGCCAAATGAGCATGAGCCGAAGAAAGCAGTTGGCCGGCTGCGAGCAACGTGTTGCGTGGAGAGTCAAATTAGAGAAAACCCGGCCCATCGCATGATGGTCTCTTTTGGAGCGGAACCGGTAACGGTTCCGGTCTTTATCGGAATGTTTACACAACTTCCGCTCCGGAGAAATTTATTCCGATCCATCCCACAGGGATCAATCAGCACCACCACCCGGAAGCCGTCGCGGGTGCTGCCGAGGCCTTGATCGCGTTCAGCCGAACAGCTCCGGCAGCCGCCGGCGAATGAGCGCCTGATCCTCCGCCGACAGGGCCGCCAGCGGGACGGGCTTGTCCTGCGGCCGGAGACCCTTTTGATTGATGCGGTTCATCAGGCTCCAGTTGCGGCCCGGCTCCGGCGGCTCCTGCGCCTTCAGGTCATACCGGGTGAAGTCAATCACCAGCTCCGGCCCGTTGGCTTGCGCATCGCGCAGCAGCGCCAGGCGGAAGTCCCGATTCATGAACCAGCGGATCTCCAGGTTGCTTTCCGACCCGCCGAAGCCGGTGCCCCGCGCCGCGAACCGGTAGTCCAGCTTGGCGTTGTCCTTGAAGTGGTCGCGCCAGGCCAGGCCAAACTCGCCCTGCGTAACGTTCACGGCCGCGGGCCAGCGTTCGCGGATGGCGCTCAGCCAGCGCGTGAGGTACTGCAGGGGTTCTTTGATGCCCCGCTGCTCGAATTGCTTCACCAGGCACAGCTCCCAGCAGTCGGTCACCCAGGCGAAGCCATTCAGCGCAAAGCCGCGGTCAAAGTGCTGGGCCGTGGTCGCCAGCATGTGGCGCAGGCCGTCTTCGCGGCTGCCGCGCCCCTGGGCCAGGGCCTCGATCGGCCCGACGCCCAGGCGGCTGTTGTACTTGGCGTTGGCGCCCGCCCGGCGCGCGCTGACGAAGTCACACGTCCAGCCGTCCAGGTTCACGCAGTCAATGAAGTCCTCCCGCCCCTGCGCCGGTTTGCAGAAGTGTTCGCGGCTGGGATAGTAGGGATAGGAGAGCGAGCCATCGCCGTCGCCGTTGTCAATGGCGTACTGGCTCCAGATGTTGCCCTGGCAGATATGGATGCCTTCCTGCTCAGCCAGATAACGCTGGTTGTCCGCCGCCAGGTAGCCGGCGACCACGCTGCGCGGCCGGTAGCCGTTCCCGACGATTTGCGACACCCTGGCCAGCGCGTCGTGCAGGTCCCGGTTGACCTGGTCGCGCGTGTTGTACATGTTGGCGAAGTAACCGCCGGGGAGAAACGTGACCTCGTCGCCATGCTGCCGGTGATACCCGGCGACGAGTTCCCGGATGGCCTGGTAGTTCGGCCGCTGATCCCGCAAGGCCTGCCAGCTCAGCGCCCACGTCAGGCGCCCGCCGGGCCAGCCCTGCTCGAAGGCGCGGCGATAGGCCTGCACGGTCTCGGGCGTATGGTCGCCGGCCTCGTCGTCTCCGGCGTTGCGATCCCGGGTCACCTCGATCTGATTGACGCGGATCGCGGCGTTGAAGGTGAGGAACCGGCGACCCAGGAGCGGCGGGCAGACCGGCGCCGCGGAGCCGGGCGGCACGGTGGCGGACGCGGCGCCCCACGCGCGGGCCGTCAGGCCCGCCAGCGCGGCGCTGCCGGTGGTCAGCAGAAAGTTACGTCGGTTCATGGTCATGATTCCTCCAGGGACGCGGGACCGGGATGTCCCGCCCACCAGAGCGGGCGGTGGCGGTGTTGCAGGGTCGTGGGTTTCGTATTCATACGTAGAGCAGCAGCCGCAGGTCCAACGCCGCCGCGAACAGCATGGCCGGCGCCAAGCCGTACCGGGCAAACAGAAGGCCGCCGGCCAGCGTGGTCGCCAACGCCAGCCCATAAAAGAGCGGGACGGCCGCGCTCACGCCCGCCTCGGTCATCTGCCGATGCATGACGTAGAACCGCACGGCCAGGGTGAGGCCGAGCGCGACGGACTGCCGGTTGGTCAGGCGGGCGAACAGCGACATGGGCGCGGCCACAAAGAACATGGTCTGAAACCCCGCGGACCATAACATCAGCGCCAGGCAGCCGCCGACGGTGGCGGGATAGGACAGGTTCAGCAGGGTACTGCTGGTTGCGCTCCGTAGTGCGTTGCGCAGGATGGCATCCAAACCCCACACATACACGGGCAGCGCCAGCAGTGCCAGGAGGAGGGCGAGCGCCACGCCGGAACACAGCGTCCGGCGGTCGGTGACGATGCCCGCCATGCCCGCGCGCCGCCCCCAGGCGGCCACCGCGCCGGCGATAAACATCATGGCGCAGAAGGTGACGGGGATATAGAAGGCCAGGGATTTCTGCCCTTGAACCAGCCGCCCCACCGACATCAGCGTCATCAGCGCGGCGAGCCCGGCGGCTTTGCCCAGATTCGAGATGGACAGATAATCACGCATGGCGAAAACAAACCCACGTCGCCAGGACGGCAGGCGGCGCGGCGCTATTTAATCTTTTAAGGGCTGGCCCCGGTACACCAGGAGCAAAATCACCGCCAGCAGCGCGCCCCCGATCAGCAAATGGGAATCCCGCACAGCCGCGAGGCAGGTGCCCGCCGTAATCGCAAGCACCACCGCGGTGACGATCTTGATGGAAAGGCTGGTGGGACCTGTCTTCATGTTTGTCGCGTGGCCGGAAGGCTAGCACGTCACTTGCAGCGCAGCAACAGGGAACCGGACCCAGCAGGGGTGCCACTTGTGCTACTCCCTGTAACACGAAATACGTTTAACGGCGTGCGGAAGAAGGGGGCTGGAGGGCAACGGTGGCTGACGGGATTCCGGGGAGCACACGCGCCCTCGCGTGTTGCGGATGGCGTCCCCGCCAACCGCTCTGTGAGCGAAAATCCGCCCAGCGAGGGCGCTGCGCGGTGCCCGTGAGTTCGGTACTTCGACGGGGCTCAGTGCAGGCAACTCACCGCAGGCAGGCGGGAGGCACGTGGTGGGGTTCACTTGACCGGTTTGCCCCAGACCTCGACTTCGATGTAGTGGTTCATCTTGTTGGACGTGTTGCCCTGGCTGTACAGCCGGACATAACGGCCCCGCACGCCCTTGGCGTCAATCAGCTTGCCCTGGTAATCCTCGATGTACGGCCGGTTCTTGCCCACGCCCAGGCCCAGCGAGTTGTCGGTATCGTTATTGAACAGAGTCTTCACGCCCATGAGGAAATCCGCATCCTCCGCCACCTGGACCACGACGTCGTGATAAACACGGTATTTCTGGGAATGGAAATGCCAGACCAGGATGGCGTGGATTTCGCTCGGCTGGCCGAGGTCGATCTGCACCCACTGCTTGCCCGTGTTCAGTTCCACCGCGAAGCCTTCTTCCCCGGACTTGTCGCCGTCCGTGATCAACGACAGTTCGCCATCCACCGGATCAGTGTCGCTGGACGTGACCTTCTTGCCCTTGGCCAGGTTGACGGTGCCGGCCGGCACCATGAAGTCCGGCCGCTTGCCTGGAACGGGCTCCACGTTGGGGATGGTGATCGGCACCGGCGAGCCGCGAATCACCGGCTTGGGCAGCGCGGTCGCCAGCGGAACCCTCCCGTCTGCCGCCGGTGGCGTCACGGCGGGTTGGCCGGTGGCGGCAGTGGCGCAAACCAGGCCCAGGGCCATCAGAAAGTGCATGCTCTTCATGACATGTTCCCCCTGTAGGTTGGCTGTTGGGTTCATCGTATGAACCTCACTTAGCATACGTCTGCCGCCCGGTCCATCTTCAAAATCAGCCATTGTAATTATGGCCCTTGGATGCCCGCTGAGTCGGCCAGGCATGGCCGGCTTGCTTCGGTAAGACAGGCATTCCTGCCTGTCCGTCCGGCGCAGGGTGGCCATAATTGACTATGGCTGATTCAAAACAGGAAGACGCCTTGATCTTGACCAGGGCCGGAGATCCCTTACGAACATTGCCATAAATGACTGGATTATTATGGGAAGACGTATATCTTGCCACCCGGCATGCAAGCCGACGTGGAACGCAATCTGGGTCCGCAACCCGTAGCGCGGCTGCTGGCCGAACTGGGCCTCAAGCCGCACGACCTGGTGGCCTCCGCCGCGGAGCCGATGACCCACAAAATGATCACCCGGGCCTGCAAGGGCCGGCGGTTGACGCCCCGCGCCCAGGCCAAGGTGCTCGCCGCCCTGAACCGCGCCACCGGCCACCGCTATGCGCTGGCCGATCTGTTCACGTATTAGCCGATGACAACGCCAAGCCTCAGAGGCTTGACGGCCCGTGCAGCAGTCAAAATGCAATTGCAAGGGCTGCGCCCGGCATCTTTGCACCTTTCGTACTCTTACGCGTACTCGTACACGCCGATCTCTTGCATCCAGGATGTTGGGCTCTTCCGGGATTAGCGTGGGATATTCTATTATGGAACGCGGCATGATCGACAACGAAGCGGGAGACGACTAAGCGAATCGAGTAAGTGTAAGCGATGAAGTGTGAGGGACTAAGAGTGGACGACGAAGTGTGTGTGGGCGTGGGTTTATGGCACACCTTTTTGGTCGTGAGCTGTTGAAAGTATATCAGAAGGGCATGGATTTTGTGGCGATCCGCAGAGCGTTGATGGTTGCTTCTCGTAACACTTAGTCCCACACTTAGTTGGCTACGCTTAGTCGACTCGCTTAGTCGATGGCTTTGCTTCACATACACGTACAAAGACCCATCAGTATTCACACGGAAACCCCGGAAGAACCATCCCGAACGGCCCGGCGCGTCTCCGCGCCGACGTCAAGCGGCCGGTTGTGCTCCGCGGGCGGCCGCCTGGCGCAAATCCAGCAGGGTTTTGACGTCCTCCGCCGGCAGGGGCCGCAGCTTGCCTTGGCCGTGTATGATCACCTCGCAGGCCAGCTCAAAGAACTCGGCATTCTGGATGACATGGGCGTAGTCGGCGGCGGCGGTCACGAGCCCGTGATTACTCATGATAACCAGGTCGTGGTCCTGCATGGCCCCCGCCACCGCTTCAGCCAATTCCTTCGAGCCCGGGAGCAGATACGGGACCCGCGCCACGTGGCCGATGTAAAACGGAATCTCCGGAATCACGAAGTAGTTGGTGGCGCCTGACTCCTGGCAGGCCAGCGCCGTGGCGTAGGGTGTCTGAAAATGCATCACCGCGTTCACCTCGGGCCTGGCTCTGAGGATGGCCGCATGGAAGCCGATCTCTACAGTCGGCTTCGGCCCGGCGAGCAGGGCGCCGTCAGCGATGCGGCACACCGCGACCTGCTCCGCCGAAATGTTCTCCATCCAGCTTCGCGTGCCCGTGGCGAGCAAGCGCGTCGCGTCCAGCCGGCACGAGAGATTACCGCTGCTGCAGCGCATGAGCCCGCGCCGGGCCGCCGCGTGGCACGCCCCGAGGAATTCCTCCAAAACGTGATCCGGTACGTCTATCATAGTGTTACCTTTCAGAAGCCGGACGTCGAAAATCACGGGCGGCGTTAGTCGTACCGTGCATTATCTGGATGGTCGTTCGGATTCTCATCTTTGGAGCACCGTCCATACCAACGGCGCAGACAGCAGCAACAGGAACAAATTCAGAAAAATGCCGATAACGCCTACCGCGACCCATTTCTCTCTGCGCACAATCGCGGTGACTGCGAGCACAAGACCGATGAAACCGAGCGGAAACGCGGCAAGACAGGCAAAGATAGCGGGTGCGAAGCAAGCGAACTCGCCCGTCCCACGGATGGCAGGGAGAGATCCCATAACAAATGTGAGCAGGATGCCCGACACGGGAAGCGCCAAGCTTAACCCCGCGCACACAGGCGGGGGCTTTGAAGTCCTGGGCGTCCCGCCCGCCGATGCGGCTTGTCGGCTTCCCAATTCCAGAATGTCGGCTAACGAACGCGGATTGTCATTCTTTTCCGTCATTTTGTCTCCGATAAAGGACAACGAAAAAGATCAGCAGACTGCCGTGTAAAAAAACCGGACTCACGAGCCAATGCGGAGATACTCCATGCGCGCGCGCCATCAGCACTGCGTTCCCAACGCTGTAGAGCAGATTCAGTACCAGGCCGATAATCGCGATCAAGGTGGCCGTCTTCAGTTTCATTATCTCCCTCTTGGTCAACGCCCCGGCTCAGGCACGCCGGGCCAATGATGTTCGATTGTCAACTGAGACGCGATCCCGGCGTTGCCTGCAGCCGGTTTGTTCGACAATGTCTGGCTATTTCTTTGCATACTTCTGAATCCAAGCCTCTGGACTCTCGCCCAAATCTTGGCCGGTCTTGGTGCGAAGATAGGCAACAATATCTCGCACAGCCAGTGCGCGCTCCCGCTCTACCATGCGGTCGAGTCGTGAACCAGTCTCTTGCTTGCTACCGGACGGGTAATAGCCCACGACATACTCAAGGCAGCCAGCAGCACCTGTAGCATCGCTCTGCAATGCCTGAGTGCGCATCTCCTCGAAAATCTGGGTCTGCTCACTGGCGAATGCGACTCGAATTTTGAGCCAGCCGTAACTCCAAAAGAGGCAGCCATAGAGCATGAGTAGTCCAACGCAGACTACACCAAGGGCAATCGTCAATCGTTTGTAACCCGGAATGCTCATACGCTATGTCGAACAGTATTATTGAACAAACCGATTGCCCATCTATGCACGGTGCATTTAATGAGCATTTCTGAGGTGGTGAATACTGCGCTTAATCAGGCTTTGCAAGCACAAATGCTCTTGCTGCGAAGTATACGTCATCAGCGATGTTTTGTGCTTGATCTCGGGTTTATCTTGATTCAGATTGCCGCCGTCTGTATAAAGACAAAATCCGGAAGCATTGTGAGCAGGGATATTTCCACCACGCAGATTTACCTGCACACGGCCAAACAGACGGGCGTCGGCATTCGCAGTCCGCTGGATTGACGAAGCTGTGAGCAAGATTATTACCAACCGGCTTTTGCGGGCGGGGCTGGGCGGCCTGCTGGCGGCGGGCTGCCTGCGGGCCGGGGCGGGTGGGGCCACCGGCGCGGATCCGGCGGCGGATCGCCGGGGCGCGGTGCTGGAAGTGGACGAAGAGAACGACTGGTTTGCGGGCACCGACCGGCATTACACCCAGGGCGCGCGGATCGTCTATCTGGGCGCGGAAGACCGCGCGGATCGGGGCCTGGCCGCGCGGCTTCCGGCCGTCGGTTTCCAGCCATCAGCGGTCCGCTGGGGCGGCGAACTGGGGCAGAGCATCTATACACCCGAAAATCTCGCCGCCCGGCTGCCGCAGACCTATGACCGGCCCTACGCGGGCTGGCTGTATACCGGCGCCGTGCTCCAACGGCGGGGCCTGACGGCCGGCAGCCTGCCGACCTTGGAAAACATCCGACTCCAGCTCGGCGTGATCGGACCGGATTCCTTCGCGCAAGAGCAGCAGGAATGGGCACATTTTGCGGGCGGCTTTCAGCGGGCGCGCGGTTGGGACAACCAGTTGCCCAATAAGCCGGGCCTGGCGCTCAAAGTCCAGCGCGCCTGCCGGCTGGCGGCCTGGCAGGGATCCGTAGCCGACGTGGATGTCATCCCCCATGTCGGCGCAAGCCTGGGCAATGTGGACACCTCGCTGCGGGCCGGCGCGCAGCTCCGGTTGGGCGGGCGGCTGCCGGACGACTTCGGCCGGCAGACCATTGATGCCCTGGCGATCTCCGACGGGGGCCGGCCGGTTTCCTTGGCGGCCAGCCCTCCAACCTGGTATGTCTTTGCCGGCGTCGAAGGACGCGCCGTGGGTTACAACGCCTTCCTCGATGGAAATATGTTCCAGAGCAGCCTGTCGGTGGACAAGCGGCCGTTTGTCTTCGAGTTGCAGTCGGGCCTGGTCATCCAATGGAGCCGGGTGGACCTGTCCTTCGTCATCGCCTTCCGCAGCGAGGAATTCGTCGGCCAGGACCGGTGGGACGACTTCGGTGCGATCACCCTGCGGTGGAATTTCTGAGGCCGCGGCAGAAGGAGCGACTGGATTTTCAACTACGAAATACGGGCGCACCGGGTTAGCCCAGGGTGGCAAAAGCGTGCCTGTGGGCGGGGCTTCTAGCCCCGCGAAAATGATGTAGTGACTCGCGGGGCTAGAAGCCCCGCCCACAAACAAACAGCCGTGCCTCCATATTCCCTTTTCGCGCTTTTCGTAGTTTCCGCTGTTTCCCCGCGTCTTGGCTTTCCGCGCCGATCTGCTATATTGATCTTTTTCGGCGCCCTGGGCGCGACGGACCATGACCATGGATGGACCATTCAAACTGGTGTCGGATTACCAACCGACAGGCGACCAGCCGGATGCGATCCAGGCGCTGGTTAGCGGCCTGCGGGCGGCCCAGCGCTTTCAGACCCTGGAAGGCGTGACCGGCTCGGGCAAAACGTTCACCGTGGCGAACGTGATCCAGCAGTGGGGCCGGCCGACGCTGGTGGTTTCGCACAACAAGACGCTGGCCGCCCAACTCTACGCGGAACTGAAGGGCTTTTTCCCCCGCAGCGCGGTGGAGTATTTCGTCAGCTACTACGACTACTACCAGCCCGAGGCCTACCTGCCCGCCACGGATACCTTCATCGAGAAGGATTCCTCGATCAACGAGGAAATCGAGCGGTTGCGGCTGGCGGCGACCGACGCGCTGATGAACCGCGAGGATGTCATCATCGTCGCCTCGGTTTCCTGCATCTACGGTCTTGGCTCGCCGGACGACTACCGCGACATGCTGGTCCGCCTCGCGGTGGGCGGCGAGTTGGACCGCGAGGGCGTGATGACCAGGCTGGTGGACATCCAGTACACACGCAACGATTACGAGCCGGCGCCGGGCACGTTCCGCGCGCGCGGCGACACGCTGGACATCTTCCCCTCCTACCGCAAGGACGGCCTGCGCGTGGACTTCTTCGGCAACCGGATCGAGCGCCTGCAGACCTTCGATCCGACCTCCGGCAAGGCCACGGCCACGCTCGCGCACGTGGTCATTTCGCCGGCCAAGCACTTCGTCATGGCCGCCAACAAAATCGAACGCGCGCTGAACGGCATCCGCCGGGAGCTCGAAGAGCGGGTGCAGTGGTTCACCGCGGAAAACAAGCTGATCGAGGCGCAGCGCATCCGGATGCGCACGAGCTATGACCTCGAGATGATGAAGGAGCTGGGCTACTGCGGCGGCATCGAGAATTATTCGCGCCACCTCTCCGGCCGCCCGGCGGGCGGACGGCCGGCGTGCCTGCTGGACTTCTTCCCGAAAAAGTTCCTGACCGTGGTGGACGAAAGCCACGTCACCGTGCCGCAACTGCGCGCCATGTACAACGGCGACCAGGCGCGCAAGCAGGTGCTGGTGGACCACGGCTTCCGCCTGCCCTCGGCGCTGGACAACCGGCCGTTGAACTTCGACGAGTTCCTGGGCGCCACCGGTCCGATGCTGTTCACCACCGCCACGCCGGGGCCGTACGAGCGGCAGGTCGGCGGCGCGCCCGTGCCCCAGGTCATCCGGCCCACCGGCCTGCTCGATCCGCCGATCGAAGTGCGGCCGCTGCGCACCCAGGTGGACGACTTGATCGAGGAGGTCCGCCGCCGCGCCGCAAAACACGAGCGCACGCTGGTGACCACGCTGACCAAGAAGACCGCCGAGGACCTGTCCACCTATCTCCAGACCGTCGGCCTGCGGGTGAAGTACCTGCATTCGGACATTGACACCCTCGAGCGCGTGGAAATCCTGCGCGGCCTGCGGCAGGCGACCTTCGACTGCCTCGTGGGCATCAACCTGCTCCGCGAGGGCCTCGACCTGCCCGAAGTCTCGCTGGTGGCGATCCTCGACGCCGACAAGGAAGGCTTCCTGCGTTCGGAAACCGCGCTGATCCAGACCGCCGGCCGCGCTGCACGCCACCTCAACGGCACGGTGATCATGTACGCCGACAAGCTCACGGATTCGATGCGCGGGATGCTGGAAAAGTGCCGGCTGCGGCGTGAAATCCAGACGGCGTACAACAAAAAGCACCACATCACGCCCCGCAGCATCCAGAAGAGCATCCAAGAAAGCATGAAGACGATCGAGGAGGCGCGGGAGATCGAGGAAAGCGTCGTGCGCGAAACGGGCGCCGACTACAACGTCACCGAAGTGCTCGCCGAGCTGGAGAAGGAGATGATCGAGGCCTCCGCGGCGCTGGAATTCGAGCGCGCGGCGCTATTGCGCGACCAGATCCACGAACTCCAGGCGTCGCAGAAGACGCCCCAGGGCGGCGGAAAAGCGGAAAAAGG
>CAIQIC010000004.1 GCA_903871765.1 uncultured Lentisphaerota bacterium | reverse complement strand
GTGACCACCACGAGCGTCCCCTTGAACTTCTTGAGGTAGGTTTCGATCCAGGCCACGGATTCGGCATCGAGGGGGTTGGTGGGTTCGTCGAGGAGCAGCACGTCCGGGTTGGAGATCAGCAGGCGGCAGAGCGCCACGCGGCGGCGCTCGCCGCCGGAGAGCCGGGTCACCTCGGCCTCGGGCGGCGGCAGGCGCAGCGCCTCCATGGCCATCTCGACGTTGTGGTCGAGGCTCCACAGGTCCTGCGCGTCAATCTTGTCCTGGATGCGGCCCAGTTCGTCGTTGAGTTTGCCGGCCTCCGCGGCGGCCGGCTTGGCGCCGAGCAGGTCGCAGATCTCGTCGTAGCGCGTCAACAGCGCCTGGGCGGCGGCGACGCCTTCCGCGACGTTACCGGCGACGGTCTTGGTCGCGTCGAGCTGCGGCTCCTGCGACAGGTGTCCGATGCGGACGCTGCGCGCGATCTGGGCCGTGCCCATGAAATCCGTGTCCTGCCCCGCGAGGATGCGCAGCAGGCTGGATTTGCCCGCGCCGTTGCCGCCGATGACGCCGATCTTGGCGCCGTAGAAGAACGCGAGCGTGATCTCGTTGAGCACGTTGACGCGGTTGTATTGCTTGGTCAACCGCTCGAGCTGAAAAACGTATTCGCCTGCCATGGGACGCGCCGTGGGGAGCCGGAGGATGGTTCAGGACAGCATGGCCGGCTTTACATCCGGCTTATCGCCTGTGGCGGGCGCCGCGCGCCGCCGGGAAAACGGGCTCAGCAAGCCGAAATAGAAACCGAAGGCGCACAGCAGCAGCGCCGCGATCGCGGCCACGTGGATCTCGGTGAACAGCAGCATCACCAGCGCCACGCCGGGCAGGAAAACCAGGGGGTGCTTGGTCATCTTGGCATAGCGTACGTGGGAAACCTGCAGCACCAGCAGCGTGGCGGCGGACGCCCAGACGAAGATGGCAAACGGGCCTGCCTGCAACGTAAACCAGTCCCAGCCCCATTCCTCCGGCACGCCGGAATGCGCCAGGAAAACCATCAGCGTCACCCAGCCGCCCGCGCAGGTGATGGGCAGGCCGAGGAAGCCCTTCTGCCCGCGGTCCGGATCGACGATGCGAAAGCGCGACAGCCGGCTGGCGCCGGAGAGCACCATGAACGAAGCCAGCACATGGCCCCACAGGCCGAACTGGTACAGCACGGAATGATAGGCCAGCAGCGCCGGCGCCAGCCCGAAGCTCGTCATGTCCACGAACGTGTCCAGCTCCGCGCCGAAACTGCTCGTGCCTTTGAGCAGCCGCGCCATGACGCCGTCCAGCCCGTCCAGGATCATCGAAAGCATGATAAACTTCGCGGCCATGACGAATTGTTCCGACGAGCTCAGCACGATGCTGTAGAAGCCCGCCAGCATCGCGGCGAGCGTCAGCATCACGGGCACGATCGCGCGCTTGTTGATCTTCATGCGTTGCCCCTGCGGATCTGCGCGACCACCGACTCGCCGGCGCGGACGCGGTCGCCCTTCTTGACCAGCACCTGCACGTCGGCCTTGGGGAAATACATGTCCAGCCGCGAGCCGAACTTCATCATGCCGATCCGCTCGCCGCGCACCAGCCCCTGCTGTAACTCCAGCCAGTACACCACCCGCCGCACGATCGGGCCGACGATCTGCCTGACCAGGCAGCGCGTGCCGTGGCCCTCGATCAGGATGGCGCTGTGCTCGTTCCATTCCGACGCGGCGTGGGAGTACGTCAGCAGGTGCTTGCCCGGCGTGTAGGCCAGGGCGGTCACCGTGCCGCCCATGGGCGTCCGGTTGACGTGCACGTTGAACGGGTTGAGAAAAAAGCTGATCCGGACGGCATCCGTTTTGAGGTACTGCTCCTCGCGCACGTCTTCGACGGCCCGCACGAGGCCGTCCGCCCCGGCCACCAGCAACGTGTCGTCGCCGGCGGACTGGCGGTCCGGATCGCGAAAGAAATAGACCATGAAGGCGCACAGCAGCGCGCCGACGGCGTAACCCGTCCACTCCGTGGTGGTACAGCCCAGCCAGCGGCCCGCCAGCCCGACGGCGATGCCGACGAGCAACGGGCCGATGATCAACGGCCAGCCGCACTTTACGATACGCATGGTTTCTTCCCTGCTGGCGGGGCGACACGCATGACCCGCACCACGGCTGGGATTATGCCGGAAGCAGGCCAAAAGGCAAGTCACGGCTTGCATGGGTTACGGGGGCGGGGGAGGGCCGGAGAAGCGCCGTGCATCGGATGCTGTTGCGGTGACGAGGAAGTGGCACGGGGTTGAGCTGGAGGGCTGTGTGGGTGGGGTGGTGAGGAACGGAGAAGCGTCGTGCATCGGGCGACACCGGTCACGCGTGATACCGGCCTGACTTCCGGCTCATCGCGGAGGGCCGGTATGCATATACACGTCCCCCCGCTCTTCACCGGAATTCAAGCCAGTCTGACGCGTTCCGGTGTCGGGGCGCAGGAGCGCCCAACCCGATGCACGGCGTGGCTACACCCATCGCGGGGACGCGATGGACGGACTTGGAGGCGATCGTTACGATCGCCGGAATTCGGCGACGGGGCCCGTCGCCCTCCAACGGAATATCTCACCTACAGCGAAGAAATGATTCCTATCTGCGGTTCCTTGCCGGCTTGCCCGGCAGGAACCGGGGATTCGCGCTTCCGCCGTCGCCAAAGCTATGGCGGACAAGCCGGCGGGACCTGCCTTCGTCCCGACTATTTGGAGGTCGGGACTTCGGCGGGCAAGCAAATCCGCCGGGAGCGGGGAACTGGTCAGGCTGGTGCGTACGACTACCGGAACGTTGACACGTTCCGCTCCAAGGACAAGCCGGCCTGGCGCGGTGCTCGCTCGGCGTTCAGTCTAAATCGTGCAGGAACAGGCCGTCCTTGAGCTTTGGCTCGAACCACGTGCTCTTGGGCGGCATGATTTGGCCCGCGTCGGCAATGGCCAGCAATTGGTCCATGGTTGTCGGGTACATCGAGAAGGCCACCGCCGCGCGACCGCCGGCTACTCTTTTCACCAGTTCGTCCGGGCCGCGGATGCCGCCTACGAAGTCAATGCGCGGGCTTTTCCGCGGGTCGTCAATGCCCAGGATGGGGCCCAGCAGCCGGTCCTGCAGCACGCTGACGTCAAGGCAGCCCACGGCGTCCGCCCGCGGATCGGCGGGCCAGTTCAGGCCGTGCCAGCGGCCGTCCAGGTACAGGCTGACCTGCCGGGGCGCGGCCGGCACCGGGGCGGCGTTGTCCGTCAACGTGAAGCTCGCCTGCCGTACGCGCTCCAGGAACTGCGCCGGCGTCAGGCCGTTCAGATCCTGCACGCACCGGTTGTAAGGCAGAATGCGAAGCTGGTCGGACGGGAACAGAACGGCCAGGAACCAGTTGTATTCTTCGTCACCGGTGTGCTGCGGGTTGGCCGCGCGCCGCTCCTGCGCCACCCGCACCGCCGCCGCCGCGCGATGGTGGCCGTCGGCAATGTACCCCAGCGGCACGGCGGCGAACGCCGCGGTCCACGGCGCGACGTCGGCAATCCGCCAGAGCGTGTTGCGCACGCCGTCGGCCGACGTGAAGTCGAACAGCGGCGCGGTCGCCTGCACCTGCGCCGCCAGCGCGTCAAGCGTCGCCTGCGGCCGGTAGGCCAGGAACACCGGACCAGTCTGCGAGTTCAGGTTGACGATGTGCCGCATCCGGTCGTCTTCCTTCGCCTTGAGCGTTTTTTCGTGCTTCCGGATGAGATCGCGCTCGTACTCCCCGACGTGGCACGTCGCGACCAGCCCGGTCTGCGCCTGCCCCGCGCGGATCAGCCGGTACAGGTAGAACACCGGCTGCGGCTCCTGCACCAGCACGCCCTCGCGGCGCAACCGTGCGAGATTTTCGACCGCCTTGGCGTACACCGCCGCGCTGTGCACGTCCACCTCGCGCGGCAGGTCAATCTCCGCCTTGCCCACGTGCAGAAAGCTGACGGGGTTGCCCGCCGCCATCGCCCGCGCCTCGTCGGAATCCAGCACGTCATACGGTGGCGCCGCCACCCGCGCCGCCAGCTCCGCCGTCGGCCGCCAGGCTCGGGAAGGGTGAATTTTCATGGTTTGCTTTTAATCTTAGCGTTTCGGTTCAGCTTTGTGCGATGGAACAAGAATCTCGGCATTATCAACCCAAAGCGCGAAATATGGATTATCGCGATCACGCAGACGCAGGAGGACGAGAAACGGCTTGTCAAAACGGATAGCGCTTGGGCTCCCGAGCGTCATGACAACTTCCGATTTGAGGACGGCACCACGTTCATCCAGCCGGAAGCGGATCTTTTGAATGCAATCAACAAGTGGCATGGTAAAGGGGGACTTTCCGTGCCCGCGCACCTCGTGCCCGCATATCTCTTCGTAGGTACGCGTCAGGTCGAAGTTCAGCACGGGGATTTGCAGGAGCCAGTGATGGTCGTGTTTTCCACTGGATGAACGCAGGCGTTCACTCACAATGCGTATGGTCTTTTCCATGGTTTCCGCTGGCGGCACCATGGCTAGGACGAGTTCATGATCATGTCGGCGCGTCTGTAGTTCGATAATCAGATCATCCGGTCCCCGGTAATCCCGTAGGATCAGTTGGCGTCCGGCCCGATCTTGTCGCGGGTTGTGGAGGTTGCTCGTGCCGAAACATTCCACGGACTTTGTGCCGAACTGCAGGGGAAACGGCAAGCGTTCAAAGGCCCACTCGAAAGGCAGATTGATGAATAGATAGGCATAGGCGAACAGACCATCAACGGGGCGAAGAAGTTCAGGGCTGGCTTGTCCATGGAACTTGGCCTCCAGTACTGCCTGGATTTGGGGGACAATAGTGCGACCAGGTCCTGCGGCAGCTACGAAAGACGTTGCATCGAGATCGTTCGTCGAAATAGCTTTGCGGTTGAGTACGCCGACCACGTCCGGAGGATCAACCATGTCTACCGTTCCACCGCATAGATCGGCCAACTCGTTCCACGTAATCTGAAGCGTTGCACACCAGAGAAGGTTGGTCCCTTTGGTGATAGGGGCGTCTAGCGTCGCGACGACAACGGTCTGATGCAGGTCTTTAGCGTTGCACTTCAGTGCCGGGGGACCTGCGATGGCTGCATGTGAAGATGAGTACAACTCCTCCACCTTCGCAATCGCGACGGGCAGAAACAGTCCCAGAAGACAAAGGGTCCCGACCGTCCAACGGGCCCACCCCTGCTGCTGTTGTGTCTTCACGAATTTGAGAATCAAGAAGTCTAGCCATAAGCCGACAGCCCATACCGCTATGACAAACAGCCATGTGCAAAGCCAAATGACGTACCCTTCAATGTCACTGTTAGGATAGCAGCCGCCAGTTGTGTAGCCAAGGATTGGGCCTGTGAGAAAGCCTATGGGAACGAACGCCAGCAGCAAGGCTCTGCTTCCGCACCATCCAAAGGCGCGAGTACTAAACGCAGCAAAAAACATCATGAGCGGGCCGTAGTAGAACAATGACTGGAGTGGATTTATGCCGTAACGTAAGTCTAGCCTGACCAGGTACGCGAGAACGCCAAGAATGATACCCACCACGATAAAGCAGACCGTTGCGCCCGCAAAGGCGTTTAGGACCAGGGGACGAACCGGCTTCGACTGTCCATTGTTCATGTATGGATTATTCGCAAGCGAACCTCATCTTCAACTTTACGCCAGCGGCCAGCGGACGCCGAGCAGCTTGGACAGCGCGGCGTGGAATTCGGCGCGCTCGTCGGTGACGAGGCTGGCGATGGCGGCGATACGGGCGGCGGTGGCGGCAAAGTCGAGGCCGGCGGGCGCGCCGAGGTGCGTTTTCTTGGCGAGGGCCGCGGCTGGGCTCATCTGCTGGAGATCGTCCAGGTGCGCCTTGACGTGATGGTAGGCGTCGCGGAACGGCATGCCGCCGGCGACCAGTTCGAGGGCGCGGTCGGTGGCGAAGACGTTGGGGGTGAAGCCCTTGAGCAGTGCGTCGTGGTTGACTTCGAGTCCCGCCATCAGCGGCGCGAGGATGCGCAGCGTGGCGCGGGTCATGGCGAGGCCTTCCAGAAACGGCTCTTTGGCGTCCTGCAGGTCGCGGTTGTAGCCGGACGGCGCGGAGCGGACGATGTCGAGCACGGCGGTCTGACAGGCGGTGACGCGCGCCGCGCGCGAGCGGACCAGTTCCAGCACGTCGGGGTTCTTCTTCTGCGGCATGATGCTGCTGCCGGTGCTGAAGGCCGCCGGCAGGGTGAAGTAGCCGAATTCCGGCATGGTGAAGAGCACCAGATCCTGCGCCAGCCGCGAGAGGGTCAGCATCACCTGCGTCAGGGCGCCGAGGATCACGCTCTCCAGCTTGCCGCGGCTGTTGATTGCGTGCAGGACGTTGCCGATCGGGCGCGCGAAGCCCAGCAGGTCGGACACGAGCCGGCGGTCAATCGGCAGCGGCACGCCATAGCCGGCGGCGGCGCCGAGCGGGCACTGATCGTTCAGTTGGTAGGCGGCGAGCACGAGCGCGGCGTCGTCCAGCAGCGCCTCGGCGTGCGCACCGGCCCAGAGGCCGACGGAACTGGGCATGGCGGGCTGCTGGTGTGTGCGGCCGACCATCGGGACCGCGGCGTGGCGGCGCGCGAAGTCGTTCAGCACGGCGGCCAGCGCCGCGACTTCCTCCAGTACGCCGAGCAATTCCTCCTTGGCGAACAGCCGCAGGTCCACCGCGACCTGGTCGTTGCGGCTGCGGCCGGTATGGACTTTCTTGCCGAGTTCACCCAGCTTTGCGGTCAGGTGGCGCTCGACGGCGAGATGGACGTCCTGGTCGGCCAGCGTGATTTCAAAGGCGCCGGCCTGGGCACGGAGCAGGAGGGCGACGAGCTCGGCGATGATTTTTTTGGCCTCGGCCGGAGTGAGCACACGGCCGGCCTTCGGCATCCGCGACAGCATGGTGGCGTGCGCGGCGGTGCCGAGGCAGTCGGCTGCGATCAGGGCGCGGTCGAGTTCCACGTCGTGGCCGGCGGTAAAAGCCAGCACCTCGGCATCAATCACGCCCACTGTGGTTTGTTGTCCGGCAGCTCTTGGCTTCATATTCCACCCCGTCCGCTCGTTTTGCGGATGAGCCTAGGGCATCAGCCCGCCGTGTCAAGCTTGGCGTGGCGCCGGGGCGGCGAAGGGGTGGTGAGGAGCAGAAAAGCGATGCGCATTGGGCAAAACAGTTCACGCGTGATCTTGGCCTGTTTGTCCTCTCCTGGAGAGGACCGCGGGCGTCGCGGACACGAGTCCAGCGGCGTCCGCGTCGCCTTGCATCCAAGCCAAGCTGACGCGTTCCCGTTTTTGCGCTCGCAACGAGCGCAACCCAATGCGCATCGCGATTACACCCATCGCACGCCGCGTGCGATGGACGGAGCGGAAGAAGGG
>CAIQIC010000003.1 GCA_903871765.1 uncultured Lentisphaerota bacterium | reverse complement strand
GAGCAACTCTGCCGCGCCTACGAGGCCAACTTCGGATTGCCGGTCACCGTGCTGCGCTACTTTTCCGTCTACGGTCCGCGCCAGCGGCCGGATATGGGTTACTATAAACTCATCCGCTGCCTCCTGCGCGACGAGGCGTTCGCCGTGTTCGGCGATGGCGCGCAGACGCGCAGCAACACGTTCGTGGCCGATGCGGTCGCGGCCACGGTGCTGGCGTTCGAGCAACCCGCGGCGGCGATCGGCCAGACGTTCAACGTGGGCGGCGGGGAGGTCGTCGCGCTCAAGGGCGTCATTCGCCTGCTGGAGGAAATCACCGGCCGCCAAGCCCGGCTGGAGCGCCAGCCGGCGCGGCCGGGCGACCAGGTGCATACGGCGGCCAACATCGAGAAAGCCCAGCGGCTGCTCGCCTACCAGCCGGTCACGCGTCTAGCCGACGGGTTGCGGGCGCAGGTGGCGTGGCAAAGGGCGCTGCCGTGAAGCGCCTGGCGGGCGCAGGCCGTTGACAAGGCTTTTTTCCGGTGGCCGATCACCGGCGATCCACGCCGGCTCTGTGCTGACCCGCCGCGGCGCGCCCGGGACGCCTCCGCCGGCCATCGGCAGGGACAGCGTGCCGTTGAAAAACTCGATCACGTGCCCTTTTTCAATCAGCCAGCGCAACGGGCTGATCACGGCTGCCACGTCCGGCGCGTCCGGCGCCGCGCCGGGGCGCAAGCCCTCGACGAGCTGTTGGCGCGTGCAGCCGGGATGGGCGCGCAGAAAGTTCAGCACTTCGCGGATCGGCTCAATGACGTGTTCCGCCGTCAGCGGATGCGGGTGATTGGCGGTGACGAAGGTTACGCCCCCGCTGACCTTGAAGAGGTGTAGGTGCATGTGCCGGAAGGCGGGCCGCAGGGCGTAGATCAGCGAGCCGGGGAACCGGCTTTCGCGCGCCCAGGCTTCGTGAATGGCCTGCCGGAGGCGGAGGTCCTCCCACTGCGCCGTTCCGCGCGCCGGCACCACGAAGCGCTGGCCGCGGTGGATCATGCCGGGCAGCGCCTGCTCGCGGAAATGACGCTCGGCTTCCGCGCGGTTTATTGCTGGAGCCGGGTCGGCGCCCCGCAGTTTGAACACGGTCTGTTTGCGCTGTTCTTCCTTCCATTTTTCCACCAGCGCCGGATCGCGGAGAATTTCAATCCGGCTCCGATAGTCGTCCAGCGCGAGGTGCGCGAAACGGGTCCGATGCAACTCCAGCAGCCGGGCGTTGTAGCCGTGGTAGTTCGGCGGCCCCAGCAGTTCGCCGCTCATCCGGCAGCGGGCGACGCAGATGAAGTTGCCGGCGGGTGGCTCCGTGACGATGTCTTCCACCAGGAAGATATTGTCCAGGTGCCGCGCCACGGCATGCGCCTCGGCGGCTTGGAGATCCAGAAAAAGGGCCTTGCACCCCGCGCATTGCACCAGGTGGCTGATCGGCTTTTCCGACCTGGCCTCGCCGGGCCGTTCCGGGTAGACCCGTCGCATCTCGACTTTGACGAGATAACAATCCAGGTTCGATAGAAACTTCATCGCCAGGTCTGTCAGCGGAAAGGCGCGACGGGCCACGTGGAGGTCGTGGACCAGCGCGGCCAACCGCTCGCGCTCGGGCACGAAGGCGATCTCAACGGGTGCGGATTCCTCCGCCGCGGCGTGGGATGCCGTCGGCGGATACGGCCGGCGTTCCGGCCGCGGTCGCTCATGCAGAGGACGCGGGGGCGGGCGCCGGCCGTCACCCGGCCCGGGCGCTGGTGCGGCGCGCGGCGCTTCACGGCCGCCGGGGCGGCGGCGATCGTGGCTGCGCTCCAACCGGTCACTCCGCTCCGCCCGCCCCTGGAAATGGGCGTACGGATTTACGCCGGGATCCTGCCGCGCCCACGTAGGCACAAAGTTCAGAGCCAGCGTCAGTTCTTGAGCTTCCGGGCTTTTACCCGGCGTTGGTACGGGGACATCCATGGAAAACAGAGGCAGTGTAGGCGGAATTGCGCGCTTGTCGAGCCGCGAATCAGCCGGTTCATAGATGATCCAGCAGAATCTTCAAGCCGATCAGGATCATGACCACGCCGCCCAGGATTTCGATGCGGCCCTCGAACCAGTGGCCCATCCGTCCGCCGATGTACGCGCCGGCGATGGTCAGCACAAAGGTCACGGCGCCGATGATCAGCACCGGGATGACGATGGAAACATCCAGGAATGACAGGCTGACGCCGACGACCAACGCATCAATGCTCGTGCCGATGGCCAGCAGCAGCAGCAGGCCGGTGTTTTCCGGGTTCAAGGTGGCCATCTTTTTCTCGGCGCGCGTTTCCCAGATCATTTTCCCCCCGATGGCCGTCAGCAGACCAAAGGCCACCCAATGATCATATGTGGCGATGTAATCCCGGAGCGTGGATCCCGCCAGCCAGCCGATCACCGGCATGAACGCCTGAAAACCGCCGAAGAACATGGCCATTTTCAGCACATGGATGTCCTGTAGGCGCTTCAGCCCGATACCCGTGGCGATGGCCACCGAGAAGCAGTCCATCGCCAAGCCCACGGCAAGGCCCAGCACCACCCATACATTCATGGGGCGACGTTAGCCGGTGAACAGGTGCTGCGCAAACAAAAAGCCGGCATCGGCAAAAACGGCTGCGCGCCTGCGGCGAAGCCTGCGCCGGCGATGTGCGCCTGCTGCCAATGCGCACCGTGCGCGTGCAAGCCTTGCACCTGTTGCAAGTGCGAGAAGTGCACCTGCGCGCCAAGGCCGCGACGCCCGCTGAGCAGAAGTAGTCGGATAGCAAACCGACATAGCCGCCCGCCGGATTAAACCGGCGGGCGGTTTTTTTGTTAAGCCGGGCGGTGGTTTTTGCCTGATGCGTCCGCATTTCCAACTTCAAAAAAAGACGGGCTGCGGACGTGAATGCGGGTCGGTTCTGTGTTAAGTTCCGCCTGGAAAAAAGGAGCAAGTTATGTGGCAGAACCTTGGCTTTGTCGTGGTCGGTCTGACGGCCGGCGTGTTGAGTGGCGTGTTCGGCATCGGCGGCGGCCTGCTCATCATCCCGGTGCTGGTCTATCTCTTCGGCATGACGCAGCATCTCGCGCAGGGAACGACGCTCGCGCTGATGATCCCGCCGATCGGCATCTTTGCGGCGTGGGCCTACTGGAAGCAGGGCAACGTCAACATCGCCGCCGCCGCGTTTATCTGCCTCGGTTTCGTCTTCGGCGGCTGGGTCGGCGCGAAATTCGCCAACGCAATCCCCGAGCTGATGTTGCGCCGCAGCTTCGGCGTGTTGCTGGCGGTCGTCGCCGCCAAAATGATGTTCGGGAAATAGGAGGTCTGGCATGCAATGGAGCAAACATTTTCGCGTCAAGCCCGGCCAGGCGGTGCGGCTGGCTGACCGGGACACGGCCTGGACCGGTGACTTCAAAAACAAGGACGATGCCCGCGATGCATTGAGCGCGAATATCGCGCGTATGGCTGAATTGCAAAATCTGCTGTATGCGCAGCGCAAGCACGCGCTGCTGATCGTGCTGCAGGGCATGGACGCGAGCGGCAAGGACGGCACCATCCGCCACGTCATGTCCGGCCTGAATCCGCAGAGCTGCTACGTCAGGTCCTTCAAGGAGCCGACGCCGGAAGAACTGGGCCACGATTTCCTCTGGCGCGTCCACCGCGTCGTGCCGGGCCGCGGCGAAATCGGCATCTTCAACCGCTCGCACTACGAGGACGTGCTCGTCGTCCGCGTGCATGACCTCGTCCCGCGCCGCATCTGGGAGCAACGCTATGACCAGATCAAGGCGTTCGAGAAAATCCTGGCGGCGAACGACACCGTCATTTTGAAATTCTACCTGCACACCAGCCGCGGCGAGCAACGCGCGCGCCTGCAGGAGCGGCTCAAGGATCCGGCCAAGCGTTGGAAGGTCGCGCCTGGCGATTTCACGGAGCGCAAATTCTGGACCGCCTATCAGCAGGCCTACGAAGAAGCGCTGACGCGCTGCAGCACGCCCGCGGCGCCGTGGTTCGTGATCCCGGCGGACCACAAATGGTTCCGCAACTGGGCCGTCTCGCAGGTCATCGTCGAGACGCTCGCAGGTCTGAAGATGAAATATCCCACGCCGAAGTTCAACCGCGCGAAGATCCACATTCCATGACCTGAGCCACCGGAAAGTTCATCCACCGATTTCACGGATTTTCACAGATGAATCCGTGCAATCTGCGTAGTCTGTGGATGAAAAAACCACCCGAGATCTCCGCGAACTCTGTGCTGCGCCGTTGAATTTACGAAAAGGCGCCGATGTCCACCGGAGCGCACGCGCCGTTCCAGGCGCCGGGCTGTTCCTCGAACACGCCGGCGATAGACGCGCCGCAGAAGGCGCAGCGCGCGTTCTCGGTCAGGTGCCAGGCGGTGAGGTTGTAGCCATCGCGGCCGATGACCGGCTTGCCGCAGGCCGGGCAGTAGGTCACCGAGCCGGCGGGGTCGCGGACGTTGCCGGTGAAGACGAAGTGCAGGCCGTTCCGCAGCGCCTGCTCCCGGGCGCGCGTCAGCGTGGCCGCGGGCGTCGGCGGCCGGTCAGTCATCTGCCACGTGGGGTGGAAGGCGGTAAAATGGAGCGGCACGTGCGGGCCGAGTTCGCAGGCGACCCAGCGGGTGAGGGCGTCGAGTTCGGCGTCGGAATCGTTGGCGCCGGGGATGAGCAGCGTGGTGAGCTCCAGCCAGACCTTGGTTTCGCGGGCCAAATAGACCAGGGTGTCGAGCACCGGCTGGAGACGCGCGCCGCAGAACCGGCGATAGAAGGCGTCCGTGAAGCCCTTGAGGTCCACGTTGGCCGCGTCCATGTGCGCGTAGAGATCACGGCGCGGCTCCGGCTCGATGTAGCCGGCGGTGACGGCGACGGTCTTGACGCCGACCGCATGGCAGGCTTGGGCCACGTCCACGGCATATTCGAGAAAGACCACCGGGTCGTTGTAGGTGAAGGCGACGCTGCGGCAGCCGAGTTCCCGGGCCGCGCGGGCGATGGTCGCGGGGGCCGCCTCCGCGGCCAGCGTATCCGTCTCGCGCGAACGGCTGATATGCCAGTTCTGGCAGAACTTGCAGGTCAGGTTACAGCCCGCGGTGCCGAAGGAGAGGATGGAGGTGCCGGGCAGAAAATGGTTCAGCGGCTTCTTTTCGATCGGATCCACGCAGAAGCCGCTGGACCGGCCGTAGGTGGTCAGGACGATTTGTCCGTTCCAGCAGGCCCGCACAAAGCAAATGCCGTGCTGGCCCTCCTTTAATTTGCAGTGATGCGGGCAGGTGTCGCACTGCACCGTTCCATCCGGCAACGCCTGCCAATACCGGGTCGGAAAGCTCGCCGCGCAGTTCGTGTCCATATCGCCCTCCTACGGTCCAACATCATCGTTTGCTTCAACATTCGGCCGGCGGTCTCAGGACCGCCGGAAAATGAGCGAGAGGAGAAAGAAACCCATGGCCACCAGCACGATGGTCGCGCCGGTGGCGGTGGCCCAGTAATAGGAGGCCAGCAGCCCGGCCACGCCGGCGGCGACGCTGACGGCCATCGCGACCAGCAGGTAGCTGGACATGCGCCGGGTGAGGTTGCGCGCCGTGGCGGCGGGCAGAATCAACAGCGAGTTGATCACCAGCAGCCCGACCCAAGCCAGGCTGACGGCGACGACCAGCGCCACGGCGGCCGAGAACAGCGCTTCCTGGGCCCAGGCATTCACGCCGCGGCTGCGGGCGAGGGCGGGGTTCAGCACCGCCAGGAACAGCCGGTTGAAGAACCAGGCGCCGCCGGCCATGACCGCCGCCGCCACCAACGCCAGCCGCGCGAGTTCCGCCGGCGTGATGGTCAGCAAGTCGCCGATCAAATACGCCGTGTAGCGGTTGAAGCCGCCGCCCCGTGAGAGGAGTACCACGCCCAGGGCCACGGCCAGGGCCATCACGAGCCCGATGACCGTATCGGTCGAGGCGAAGCTGTACCGGCGCAGCAGCGCCACAGCGAATGCCAGCAGCACGGAAAAGCCGACGATGGCGAAGGTCGGATCGGCGCAGCCGGCCAGCGCGCCGATGGCGATCCCGGTCAGCGCGGCGTGGCCGATCGCCTCGGAAAAGAACGCCATGCGGCTGTTCACCACCATGCAGCCCAGCGCGGCGAAGAGCGGCGTGATGAGCAGCACCGCCAGCAGCGCGTTCTGCATGAACGCGTAGTGCGCCCAAGCCCAGGGTAACAGGCCCACCAGCTCGCGCCAGGCGGTCATGGCGTCGCCTCCCGTGCCGGCGCCGGCGCCGTCGGGGGACAGTCGCCATGCTCGGGCAGCCGCTGGACAAAGCTCGGCTCGCGGCCGGTGAACTCCAGGCCGAAGACCTGCCGGATCAGCGGGCTGGCCAGCACGGCGGCCGGCGGACCGTCGGCCAGTACGCGGCGGTTGAGGAAGATCATCCGGTCAGCCACGCGCGCAATGGCGGGCAGATCGTGCGTGATCAGCAGGATGGAAAGATCGAGCTGGCGGCGGAGCTGCGACACCATGCGGTAGAACAGCTCCATGCCGCCCTGATCCACGCCGGACACCGGTTCGTCGAGCAGCAGCAGGTCGGGTTGGGGATCCAGCGCCAGGGCAAGCAGCACGCGCTGCAACTCGCCGCCGGAAAGCTGGCCGAGGTTTTGCGCGAACAGATCCTGCGCCCCGACCAGGGCCAGCGCGTCGAGCGCCGCCTGTCGGCGGCGCCGGTCCAGTCCGGCCCATAGCGGCCGGCGCGTTGTGGCCGCGGCGAACAGGTCGCGCACGCTGATCGGCGCGGTCCGGTCGAACTCCAGTTGCTGCGGCACGTAGCCGATGCGCGGCGATTCGAACCGCTGCTCGCTGCCGGCATGCACAAAGCGCACCTGGCCGGTGTGCGGCACTTCGCCCAGCAGGGCGCGGAACAGCGTGGTTTTGCCCGCGCCGTTCGGACCGATCAGGGCGGACAATTCGCCGCAATGGACGTGCAGTTCGATGTCCTCCAGCACGGCGACGCCGCCCAGTTTGACGCCGAACTGCATCAGCCGGGTGCAACAGCCGCCACACGACGCTGGATGGAGATCAGCCATGTAAGTGAACCAGCCGGGTGCGGCCGGCTAGCCATTGGGGAATTTTCCCACGACCAGCGACCATCTTGATGAACATGAAGAGCGGTGGCGGTTTCGAGTGCATGTCATCTGTCATAGATCGCGCTGCGATGTCCGATCCTGAGCACGAGGACCTGTTGCCCGAGGATGGCGAAGACGACGCGGTAGTCGCCAACGCGAAGTTTCCGCAGTCCTGAGAACGGCCCCTTCAGGACAGGATACGTATCCGCTCGCGTGGCAAGGTCCTTCTCGACCTTGTCAATTACTCGCCGCGCCTCAGCCTTGCCGAGGTTGACAAGATCCTTCTCCACGCTCTTCTTGTAGGTGATGTCAAAGGCCAAGGGATTTCCTCATTTCACGGCTGGACACGACGGGGTCCTTATGATCACGAAGCCGATCCAGGGCGATCTGGACGTCGGCGAAGTCCTCGATGTAGGACTCCAGGGCCTTCTGGATGTGGAAAGACCGGGGCCGATCCGTTTCGTCGGCGATGTGATCGAGTTCTTTGGCCAGAACGCTCGGCAACCGAATGGACACAGCGGTACTCATAATCTGCTCCTTCTGTATAGTTCTGTAGTACAGTGTAGACAATGAAGACAACAGTGTCAATGCTCTTTTCGTTCCGTGATCGAACCTTGATGATCAGGTTCGGCGAACTTGCGAGATGCAACCTGGCCCCGCTGGTTCGACGAGTCGCCGTGCTCATGAGCGCCTTACTTCAGCACCCGCCGCAGTTCCGCCAGGTTCTTTTCCATACTGCGCAGGTACGCGTCCGGTGTCAGCGGGCCCGTGACGCAGGGGTCAAGCATGGCGATCTGCGCGCCCGTCTCGCGGGCAATGGTCGCGGCGGCGCGCGCCGGATACTGCGGTTCTACAAATACGGCGGGCGCGCGCAGCCGCTTCACCGTTTCGATGGTGGCCGCCAGGGTCCGCGCATCGGGTGCGCTGCCCGGTTCGCGTTCGATCACCGCCGCCACGCGCAGGCCGAATTCCTGCGCGAAATACGGGAACGCTTCATGGAACGTGATGATATCGCGGGACGGCAGGTCTTGCAACGCCCGGTGCATGATGTCCCGCAGCGCCTGCAATTGCGCCGTGTAACGCGCGGCGTTGGCGCGGTAGAGCCCGGCGCGCGGCGGATCGTACCGCGTCAGTCCGGCGGTGATGTTGGCCACCTGCCGGATGGCCAGCGCCGGGCTGACCCAGACGTGCGGATTGCCGTTGAGCAGGGGGATGCCGACGCTGGCCTGGATCACCCGGGCGCGCGGCGCCTGCCGCAACGCCTTGTCGAGAAACGCCTCCAGCCCCGCGCCGTTGGCCACCAGGATGTCCGCAGTTTGCAGCGTGACCAGGTCGGCGGGCGTCAACTGGTAGTCGTGCAGGCAGCCGGCCGCGGGGCGCGTCAGGTTGATCGTCTCCACGCCCGGCACCTGGTCCGTGATGTTCCGCGTGGCGATATAGAGGGGATAAAACGTGGTGACGATACGCAGCGGCGCCGCGGCCGGAGCGCCGCCGGCCAGGCTGCCGCCGAGCCAGACCACCGCGAGCGCGCTGCGCATGAACCAACGTTGCCTGGTCCTTTTCACCGGTGGCGGCATCTTAGCAACGCCGAAGTATTATTTCCACTACAAGGGCGCGCTGCAACTCAGGCAAGCCCTGGGCACCGTGGCGGGCCGGCCGTGGGAAGGTCTGATGGAAACCGTCAAGGCCGCCGCCCGCGGCGCCGCCGGACGCTACGGCGCAGTAGGCCCGGCCGAGCCGCAGAAGGAACGGCGCCGCGGGGACGCGTTGCTCTACCGGAAATATGCTCAGTACCGGTAGTGCTCCGGCTTGTAGGGCCCGGCAACCGGCAGGCCCAGATAGCGGGCTTGCTTCGGGGTGAGCTGCTCCAGCCGGGCGCCGAGTTTAGCGAGGTGCAGGCGGGCGACCTTTTCGTCCAGCCGCTTGGGCAGGGTGTACACGCCGACCGGATATTTTCCAGGCTGGGTGAAGAGCTCGATCTGCGCCAGGGTCTGGTTGGTGAAGCTGTTGGACATGACAAAGCTCGGGTGCCCCGTGGCGCAGCCGAGATTCACCAGCCGGCCCTCCGCCAGCAGGAGCATGCTTTTGCCGCCGGGCAGGTCGATGCGGTGGACCTGCGGCTTGATTTCGGTCCACGGATATTTTCGCATCGGTTCGACCTGGATTTCGCTGTCGAAATGCCCGATGTTGCAGACGATAGCGAGGTGCTTCATCTGCCGCATGTGGCGCGTGGTGATCACGTCGCAGCAGCCGGTGGCCGTGACGAAGATGTCGCCGATCCGGCAGGCCTCGTCCATGGTCATGACTTCGAACCCCTCCATCGCCGCCTGCAGGGCGCAGATGGGGTCGATCTCCGTCACGATCACGCGGGCGCACTGGCCGCGCAGACTCTGGCAGGAACCCTTGCCGACGTCGCCATAGCCGGCGACAACCGCGACCTTGCCGGCGAGCATGACATCCGTTGCGCGCATGATGCCGTCCACCAGCGAGTGGCGGCAGCCGTAGATGTTGTCGAACTTGGACTTGGTGACCGAGTCGTTGACGTTGAAAACCGGGAAGAGCAGTTCGCCGCGCTGTTGCATCTGGTAGAGGCGGTGGACGCCGGTGGTGGTCTCCTCGCTGACGCCGCGGATCTCCGGGACGATGCGGTGAAAGCGGCTTGGGTCGCGCCGGAGCGACTGTTTGAGCTGGGTCAGCAAGATTTGTTCTTCGGGGCTGCCTGGCCGGCGGTCCAGAATGGCAGGATTGTTCTCGGCCTGGTAACCGAGGTGGACGAACAAGGTGGCGTCGCCGCCATCGTCGAGGATCATGTTCGGCCCGCGGCCGCCGCCCCAGTCGAGGATGCGGTCGGTATATTCCCAATAGTCTGCCAGCGTTTCACCCTTGCAGGCGAAGACAGGTGTGCCGGTGGCGGCAATGGCGGCGGCGGCATGGTCCTGGGTGGAAAAGATGTTGCAGCTTGCCCAGCGCACCTGGGCGCCGAGATGCTGCAGCGTCTCGATCAGCACGGCGGTCTGGATGGTCATGTGCAGGGAGCCGGTGATCCGCGCGCCCCGGAGCGGCTGCTGCGGGCCGAATTCCGCGCGCGTGGCCATCAGGCCCGGCATCTCGTACTCCGCGAGGGCGATCTCCTTGCGGCCGAAGTCGGCCAGCGCGAGGTCCCGGACGGCAAAATCGCCCGGGCGGGAGGCTTTAGGTTTCATCACACGACTCCTGGTAGGGTGGCGCGGCCGGGGCAGCGGCGGGCCGCTCAGATTATCCGGCCACGTGCTTGGTTTTGGGCAGGCCGAAGGCCCGG
>CAIQIC010000002.1 GCA_903871765.1 uncultured Lentisphaerota bacterium | reverse complement strand
CCATGGCGGGCGAGCTCCTGGAGTTCCCCGGCGGGGTTTCCGGGATGGTGCTCAACCTCGAGGAGGACAACGTCGGCGCCGCGATTCTCGGCGACTTCTTCCATATCAAGGAAGGGGACACCGTCAAACGGACCAACAGGATCGTCGAGGTGCCTGTGGGCGAGGCGCTCATCGGTCGGGTCGTGGACGCCATCGGCCAGCCGATCGACGGCAAGGGACCCATTAATACCGACAAGTTCGGCAAGGTGGAAGTGAAGGCGCCCGGCATCGTCCAGCGCAAATCTGTTCACCAGCCGATGCAGACCGGCCTCAAGGCGATTGACTCCATGGTGCCGATCGGGCGCGGCCAGCGCGAGCTGATCATCGGCGACCGGCAGACCGGCAAGACCGCCGTTGCCCTCGACACCATCATCAGCCAGAAGGGTGGAGACGTGATCTGCATCTATGTCGCCATCGGCCAGAAGCGCTCCACGGTCGCCCAGGTGGTGGACAAGCTCCAGACATACGGCGCCATGGATTATACCATCGTCGTGGCCGCCACCGCTTCCGAGCCCGCACCGCTTCAGTTCATCGCCCCCTATTCGGGCGTCACCATGGGCGAATACTTCCGCGACAGCGGCAAACATGCCCTGATCATTTATGATGACCTTTCAAAGCAGGCCGTGGCGTACCGCCAGCTTTCCCTGCTGTTGCGCCGTCCTCCCGGACGCGAGGCATATCCCGGCGACGTTTTCTATCTGCACAGCCGCCTTCTGGAGCGCGCCTGCAAGGTTTCCGATGCTCTCGGCGCCGGTTCCCTCACTGCCCTGCCGGTCATCGAAACCCAGGCCGGTGACGTTTCCGCCTATATCCCGACCAACGTCATTTCCATTACCGACGGCCAGATCTATCTGGAGGCCGACCTCTTCTACTCCGGTGTCCGGCCGGCCATCAACGTCGGCCTTTCGGTCTCCCGCGTCGGCGGCGCCGCCCAGGTGAAGGCAATGAAACAGGTTGCCGGCACGCTCCGGCTGAACCTGGCCCAGTACCGGGAGATGGCCGCATTCGCCCAGTTCGGTTCCGACCTGGACAAGGCGACCCAGTTGCAGCTCGCCCGCGGCGCGAGTCTCGTGGAAATCCTCAAGCAGCCTCAGTACAAACCGATTCCTTTCGAGAAGCAGGTCCTTCTCATCTATGCGGCCAACAACGGCTATGTGGACGACTATCCGGTTTCCGCGCTGAACCGCTACGAGACGGAACTCTATGGGTTCCTGGATGGCCGGCAGGAGAGTCTTCTTTCCGCCCTGCGCGACAAGAAGGCGATCGATGACGATTTAAAGGCCAAGATCAATGCCGCACTTGAAGAATTTAAAAAGGAATTTACTGCGTAATAAGGACGGCTCCCGGCATGGCGAATCTTAAAGCAATAAAGAAGCGTATCGTTTCGGTAAAAAATACAAGCAAGATAACCAAGGCGATGAAGATGGTCTCGGCGGCGAAGCTGCGCCGCGCCCAGGAAAACGTGGTTGCTGCGCGACCGTATGCCAAGAAACTGG
>CAIQIC010000001.1 GCA_903871765.1 uncultured Lentisphaerota bacterium | reverse complement strand
TTGTGCCTCGTTGTATAACTGTCCCGGTGTAGGCTTGAACCCTTCGTCCAATGCGCTTGACGGACCTTTCCCGTCTTCCGTCAGATCCCAGCCTTTCACCGTTTTCGGAATGGTGATGCTGTACGTATGATCCGGGGTCACAATTCTCATTTCGTGCAGGCCATAATTTGCCGCTACTTCTAAATCACCCCTTGAGAATGTTCGCCCTGTTGGATGGTTGTGCGATAGTACACCGCCACGCATCTTTTTTGCCACGTCGTCACTAAAATCCACGCTGGTAGCGACACCTTGTTGACGGTCAATCAATTTTCCGTCCTTATCCCATATAGCAACGTGTTCCTGTTGCTTGTCGTGTCGAATTTCGTCCTCAAAGTTTCCGAGTCCCACCCGGCACGTCTTGTCCGGGCTGATGAAGGACAGCCCGCACTGCTGCCCGCCTTCGTTCGCGCGCACCTGCGCCACCAAGTCCGGGTGCTGCGGCCACGAGGCCCAGCGCGCCAGTTCGCCGCGCAGTTCCTTGACCCGCCGCAGGACGCTCGCCGGGTCTTTCACGTCCACGCCCAGCTTGGCCGCCGCTTCCGGCCGCTTGGCCGCGCTGTTCACGGCCCGTATCTGGTCGTTGATGCTCGCCTGATACTTGGCCGCTTTGCTGGCCATTTCTTCGGCCTTGTTCAGCGCCGCGTCGCTGCTGCCGAACATGTCCATTTCCGTGGCGCCGCTGCCCTTGGTCTCGTGCTGCACCGCCTTGATGAAGTTCTCGACCTCGGGCGCCGACTTGCCTTTGAGCGCCTGGCTCAGGCCCAGCCGTTGCAGGTTGCCGTCGCCCGGCGCCGCCCGTGCTATGGCAACGGCGCGGTCGGTGTTGAGCCGGTCGTTTTGCCAAGCGGTGTAGAGATCATCGGTGGCATTTCGGCCCAGGTCCAAGCCGGCCTTGCCCTTAGCGCGGCTGAGTAGGCCCCGCGATTCAGCTTGTCCTTGCGAGAGAGTGGGCGAGTTTTTGAAGTAGTGCGCATAGTCTTCGGTGTCTCCTTGACCGTCCCGTATGTTTGCCTCGGCGTCAAATGTCAAAGCGTGCGCCTGGGTGAAGCCGTCCTTCTCCCGGACGATCTGGCTGGGAATGGTTTCCTCGCCGGTGCGCCGCGCCAGGTCGAGCCGGTGCCGGCCCGTGATAATCTCCAAGTCGCCGTTGTTGCGTTCCCAAAGCACAATGGGCGCCGTGCCTGTCCGCTCGTATTTGCCGGCCAGTTGGTTGCCCGCCACCACGCCCGTTTCCAGGTCCGCCTCGCTTTTGAAGTTCGGCACGTCCTGCGACAGCTTGATCTTGCCCAGCGGCACCTCGACCGTCGGCACCTTGCCCGGATCGAACTGCGTCTGCGTCTTCGGCGGATCCGGCACGTGCAGGTCCGCCACCGACGCCGCAGCCGGGCGCACCTCGGCGGGCCGCGCCAGCGTCAGCGGCCGGTCCTCGAACGCCTTCATGCGCGCCCTGTAAGCGTCCAGTGCCGCCGCTGCGTCGGACTGTTCCCGCGTCCGATCCATGCGCGGCTGCGACCGAAACGCCACGCCACCGCCGCGGGCGCAGGTGTTGCCTTCCTGGAAACCACCGGCGCCAGTGCCGCAGTTCGGCTCGGCGATGTTGCCCAGCGCCCGCGCCGGCACCCAGCGACGGCCGCTGAGACCGAGGCGGGACGGCGGCTGCTTCAAGCAGTCAACACACAGGCCGCCGTCCGACGTGCCGCTCTCGAAAAGTTCAGGAAGTTGGATCATGTGACCAGTCCGTGTTGCTTGAATACAGCGTAGCACTGCGGGAATTCCTTCGCGATAGTTTTCGGCCGCTCGCCCGTCCAGCAGAGACGCGCGAACTCG